>DASUTR010000419.1:0-8357 GCA_036374535.1 Polyangiaceae bacterium | reverse complement strand
GAACGGCAGCCAGACGTTTTCGCCCGAGAGCGGCTCGCTCGAAACGAGAAAGTGATTCACGTGCCCGGTCGTCGACGGCGCCTCGCACGCGGCTCCTAGGCTCGGACAGCGGTCGCGGTCGGAGCAGCGCTTCTTGTAGCTCGACCAGAAGAGCTGGCGGCCGCCCTGGGTCGCGGCGAGCACTTCGCCGTCGGTCACCATGAGCGTGAGGAGCGCGGGCGACGAACCGAGAGGATCGCAGATTCGGCGGACTTTGTGCACCGTCTGGCGCAGGGCTTCGACGACGTCGCTCATCGCGCGCAGCGCGCCGAGCGCGCCGCTCTTTTTGAGCTCGCTGAGGAAGATGAAAAAGATGACTTCGCTGTCGGTGTCGCCGAGCACGAAGCGCGAGAGCTCGGGAGCGATCTCGGCGGCGAGGGCGTCGCGCCGCGCGCCGAACTCCGGAATGTCGCCGTTGTGCGCGAACACCCAGCGTCCGTATTGGAACGGGTGGCAGTTCAACACCGTCTTGTCGCCCTGCGTGGCTTTGCGGACGTGGGCCAAGACTGTCTGCGACGACACGACACCGCTCAGTCGGTGAAACAGCGAATCACCGAGAGCCGTGAGCGGGCTCCGCGTCACGTGCGGCGCTCCGTCGATATAGAAGGCGACGCCCCACCCGTCCGGGTGATCGTTGCTCTGGACGCCGAGCGCGTTCTCCGCGGCCAGGAGCGAGCGATGAACCCGACTCGGAATCACGCTGCGAAAGCCGAAGAGGCGGCACATGAAGGCAGTTCCGCGAGTATGCCATGGCCCGACTAAACCGCCGAATTCGCGCAGAAATGACGCCCTGCCGCCGTGTGTGGAACTGATTCCACATTACGGCTTCCCGTCGCGGGCGGAGCCTGCTATGAGTCGGCCCCGCAACGCTGCCGAAACGAGAGCCCATGCGAAAGACGCTGCTTACCGGTTTCATTTTGCTTCTGCCGACGACGGCCCTTGCGCAAGCCCAAGGGGGTCCTGATCCGGCGCCGAAGACGGACGCCAAGCCCGCCGACGCGGCGAAACCCGCCGACGCGGCGAAGCCCGCCGAGCCGTCCGCCGGTGGCCCCGCGGGACCCGGCGCCGCGACCGAAGCCGCCGCGAGCGGCTCGGTGACGCTCGGAGCCACCCCCTCGACGACGCCGTCCGGCACCTCACCGAACGTGCCGACCCCGCGCACCGAAGGCCCGCGTGCGGTATCGGTACCGGCGAACGTCGCCCGCCAGAGCGCGCTCAGCTACGAAGAAGCCGAAGCACAGTGGAAGTTCAGCTTCCACGGCTACCTCCGCGCGCCGATGCGCGTGGGCCTCGGCAAGCGCCTGCCGGAGGATTCGAACGGATTCACGATCGGCAACCAGACCGACACGACCATCCACGAAGCGAGCATTCCCGACGATCAGTACCTGAGCTTCCAGTCCACCGCGCACAACGCGCGCTCGTGGGCGGAAGGCTTCTTCGGCTTCGGCAACGGCGTCGCCACGGGCGTGCTCGGCATCGGCTCGTACAACCTCACCGAGGGTGGGTTCAACGACTTCCGCGCGAACTGGGGCATCACGCAAGCGTACGTCCTGCTCACGCCCGATATCGGTTACGAGAACGTGCGCATCTGGGCGAAGGCGGGCGCCATCGTCGACCGCTACGGCATGGCCGGTCGCTACGACGCCGGCGAGTTCGACATGTACATGTTCGGCCGGACACACGTCGTCGGCGAGACGTTCCACCTCGACTACGACATCAACCCGCTCTGGACGCTCTACCTCGAGCAGGGCCTCGGTAGTCACAAGCCCGATCCGAACTCGTTCAACAACGCGCGCTTCACGATGCTCCATCACGAGCACATCGGCCTGAAGATGGGGCGCGACCTCGAACTCGGGGCGCACTACCTCTATTCGTGGTCGCAAGAAGAGTACCGCCCGACGAGCTCGCCCGGCGACCCGTTCCCGAAGACTCTCGGCGACGCGCGCAACGGTTTGCCGAACGGCAACATGTGGGTGGCCGGCCTCGAAGCGCGCGCCGAGCTCGGCGCGTTCGGCTACATCTACGGCGCCTACTCGCACGTCGGCGCGAACTACGCGCTCACGGTGTCGCGGGCCATCGAAGTGCTCCACGCGTCGGGCGGCGGCGAGTTCGATCTCGGGGTCACGGGCAATTACCTGAACAGCCCGAGTTGCTCGCTCGCGCTGCCGAACACGCCGATCCCGACGATCCCGGCGGGGCGCCCCGAGCACTGGCAGGCGCTCGACGTCGACGGCTGCAGCGACGGCAACGGTTACATCAACGCCATTCAAGGCCAGTACGAGTTCAGCCTCACGAACTTCCAGCAGCAGATCAGCGGCGGTCCGCGCTTTTGGGGTCAGGGCTTCGATACGATCGTGAAGCTCTACGGTCTCGTGGCGCTCGTGAACAGCGAAGCGCGCGACACCACGAAAGCGGCGACCACGGGCGGCATCAATGCGCTCAAGGACCCCTCGCTTCCTACGCGCTACAAGGTGACGAAGGCGAAGTTCGGCGCCGACGTGGCGGTCAACGCGCTTCCGTGGCTATCGCCGGGCCTCCGCTTCGACCGCGTGATGCCGAACAATCACTACAGCGAGCAGAACTTCATGATCCTCTCGCCGCGCATCCAGTTCAAGACGGCCTGGGTGACGCACGAGCGCATCACGCTCGGCTACTCGCGCTACATGTACAACACGCGCGTTTGCGAGCCCCGCGTCTGGGACTCGGCGAACAACAGCGGCACCGTTCCCGACATCAGCGACGACCCGCTCGCGGGGCAAAAGTGCGTGCAGGCGCCGCCCTCCGCGGTTCCGTACGACGGTTTCGGCACGAACACCTCGAAGCAAGAGGACAAGACGCGCGGTACCGGCGTTCAGCGCCCCGACGAGAACGTCTTCAAGATCGAAGCGACCATGTGGTGGTGAGAAACGGCCGTGAGCCGGCGACGGCGCGTGAGTGAGCTTCAAATCGCGCGCCGTCCGTCTAAGGCCCGGAGACCGTTAACTCGGTTCCGCTCACACTACACGCCCGAGAGACTGAGCGGATCCGGCCCAACTGGACAGTTGGAAAACTCGACTGTACCTTTCCGGCCGCTCTTTTCTTTTTCACTTTCGGCAGGGAGTCAGAAGCAATGATGCACAAGAGAACCATCGCAACCTCCACGCTCGCGACCATCGCGGCCGGGCTCGTCATCGTCGCCTGTTCGGATGAACCCGAAGACGGAGACGACGGCGGCAGCGGCGGCACGTCGGGCGTTTCTGGCTCCAGCACGGGCGGCACCGCGACGGGCGGCACCGCGACGGGCGGCACCGCGACGGGCGGCACCGCGACCGGTGGCACCGCGACCGGTGGCACTGCGACCGGTGGCACCGCGGGTTCGGGTGCTTCCGCCGGCAGCGGCGGCAGCGGCGCCGGTCCATTCCTGTGCGACATGCCGAAGACGCCCCACTGCGGTCAGATCAACGACTTTACGACCGCGTCTCCCGCGTTCGGCAACGACACCTTCTCGGGCGGCGTCAGCGTGTTCGGCATGGGCATCACGCGCGAGGCGGCGAACACGGGCGCGATCCACATCACGGGCATGGTCACGGGCTATGGCCACGGCTTCAACATTTGGTTCAGCTACTGCTCGTCGCTCGCGGCGTACACGGGCATCACGTTCACCGTCAACGGCACGTCGGCGGCCATGCCCATGCCGAATACCATCGACTTCCAAATCCAGACGAACACGGACTACCCGTGGCAGCCCCGCCCGCAGGATATGAAGGGCGCGTGTACGGCGCCCATGGGGATGGATCCCTACGGCGTCTGCATCGCCCCCACCCTCAACGTTCCGCTCGGCGCCGCGCCGCAGACGGTCACGTGGGCACAAATGATGGGCGGCACGCCCACACCCTGGAGCCCGACGATGAGCCCGACCGAGGTCATCGGCCTTCAATGGCAGTTCCCGTGGAGCCCGACGCACATGCCGTACGCGGTCGACGTGACGCTCGACAACGTGCAGTTCACCGGCGGCACGGGCCCAACCACGGCGTGTCCGGCATACATGACGGGCGGCGGCGGTGCCGGTGGCGCAGGCGGTTCCGGCGGCGCGGCGGGCTCGGGTGGCTCGGGCGGCGCGGCAGCCGGTTCGGGCGGTTCGGGCGGCGCGGCAGCCGGCTCCGGCGGCTCGGGTGGCTCGGCAGCCGGCTCCGGCGGCACCGGCGGCACCTGATCCGAAACGCTCACTGAGCGCATGAACGAGCCGCGCGAGAGCAATCTCGCGCGGCTCGTCTGTTTTGTGCATCGTCTCGGGCTGGTCACCCGGGACGAACCTCGCGGAGTCGAAGCTCCGCGAGGGCGCCCTGCTCGTACTAGTTGATCGCGACCGAGTACGAGTTCGTCGTCATCGTCTGGTTTTGCTCCCAGATCTCGAACCCGGCCTGAACGCCGAGCAAGTACGACGACGCGGTCACGTAACCGCGCTGCACTGCATCGACGAAGAACGGCAAGAGGTCGAGATTCGAGACCGAGCTCGTGTTTCCGGCGCGCACGTAGCTCACCGTGGTCCAGCCGCCCGCGTTCGGACCGAACCAGACGGCCCAGGCGGCGCCGCCGATCATCACGGTGGGGCCCACCGTGCCGATCGGCGTCGTGTCGCGCTGGTTCAGCCAGATCATGAGCTCGACTCCGCCTCCGGGGTTGTCCGGATTCGCGTTCGTCGGATGGATCCACGCGTCGTACGACGCGTTGTAGCGACCGGTCGCCGGCACCGTGAACGCCCAGCTCGAAGGAATGCTCGTGACCGTCTCGAGCCGGCGAGCCGCGGAGTAGCTCCCCCAGAAGCGACCGAAGTGCCAGCCGAGTACAACGGACGGATAGGAGCCCGGCGCACCGCCGGTCGGGACGTTGAGGTTCACGGGATTCACGACGAAGCCCGCGTTCGCGCCCATGTCCCAACCCGCCGTGGTGCACTGCGAGCCGCCCATCGCATTGTAGAGGTTGTTCTGCACCATGTAGCGCCCCGTGAGATCCACGGTCGCGTAGTTGCCGCACTGTTGCGTTCCGAAGGGCGGCACCGTTCCTCCCACCGGGCCGCCGCTCGTGATCGGCGTCACCTTCGCGATGCAGAAATCGTACTCCGCGGCGGCGTCTCCGCCCGGGATCTGCACCTGCAGGTCGAAGATGGAGGTCGGGTCGGCGTGCATTCCCGCGTTGGGATCGGTCGTCCAACTCTCGGGAACCAGAGCGTCCGCGATCAGCACCTCGAGCGACGTCGCGCCGGCCGGAAACTGCACGAACGGCTGCGCGCCCACCGGCTCCGCGCTCCCCGTGAATCCGACGCGCAGCGGCAAATTGCCGGTGCTGCCGCTGATTTCGATATTGAAGCCGGTCACGTTGTTGGCCGTCGCGTTGTACGCGTTCTTCACGAATGTCGGCGCACCGTCGTCGTTCAGGCTGAGGCCGAGGCCCGCTCCCCAGGCGGCGTAGGTCGCATCGACCGTGGTCGTCCCGCTGATGCACATGCCGCCGCCGGCGCGAAACGGCGGAGGCCGCGTGCCGTCGGCCTCGGGCGGCGGGCAGCTCGTCGGATTGACCATGTCGGTGTAACAGTAGAAGGCGCCTTGGATGGCGCGGTCGTTGCACTCGCGCGCGACCCAACCGCTTTCGTCGATGGGCAGAGTCGAGCGATCGGCGTTCGTGCACATGCCGCCGCCCGAACCGGACGAACCGCCCGAGCTCGACGAACCGCTCGAGCCCGACGAGCCGCTCGAACCCGACGAGCCGCTCGAGCCCGACGAGCCGCCGAGCCCCGTCCCTCCGGTACCGGTTCCAGACGTCCCCCCGCCTTCGTCGCCGTCGTCCCCGTCGCCGTCCCCGTTGCTCGAACCCGAGCAGCCGACGAGCGAAGCAACCATTCCCAGGGCGAATCCGGCCAAAATTACGCGGTGTTTCATGCGAGGAGACCTCCGAAGTGAGCGGACCGGTGCGACGCCCGGCGCACGCTGCAAGGTTCCGAAGGGTAGCATGCGGAAGAGCATTTGCCGATGACCGATCCATCGGCTACGTTCGAAAGGGAACCGGTTCCATGTCGAAGCCCTTTCTTCTCCCCCTCCTCTTGGTCGTTTTCGGATGTGACAGCGCAACCACGACCTGCCCGTCCGGGCAGGTGCTCTCCGATCAGGGGTGCAAGAGCTCGGCCGCGCCCACCGGCGTCCGCGCCACTTCGGTTGGGTTCACCACGAGCGCGAAGAAGCGCGTAACGATCCTCGGGGACGCGGCGCCGTTTCAGGTGCGCCGCGTCGATGACGAATCGATCGTCTTCGAAGGCGCCGGCGGCCCCGACGTCACGGCGAGCGACACGGGTGAGCTCGTGCGCTTCGGCGATTTCGACGAGCTCACCGAACCGGGCGAGTACGTCGTGACGATCGACGGCTTGAAGAAGCCGAGCGAGCCGTTCGTCATCGGAGACGACGTGTTCGTCGAACCGTTCCGCGGGGCGATGCTCGGACTCTACGGGCTGCGCTGCGGCAGCGCCGTGTCGTTCGAGTGGGACGGCGAGACCTTCGGCCACGGCGCGTGCCACGAGGACGACGAAGCGCCCGGCGGCTGGCACGACGCGGGCGACTACGGAAAATATTCCACGAACGGCAGCTTCTCGCTCGCCATGCTGCTCGTCGCCTGGGATCACTTCAAAGAGAAGCTCGAGTCGCTCGAGCTCGACATTCCCGAGCGCGGCGGCGCGTTGCCCGACTTTCTGGACGAATGCCGGTACCAGCTCGAATGGCTGTTCGCGATGCAAGATCCGGAAACGGGCGGCGTCTACGATCGCCTCACGAACTACTGCGAAGGCTGCTCGGCGCAGAACCAGCCCTTCGATCCGATGAGCGTCATGCCCGAAGCGACGAGCATCCAGCGCCGGCTCGCGCCCATCAGCACGCCCGCCACGGCGGATTTCGCGGCCGTCGTCGCCCGTGCCGCCCGCGCCTTCGAGCCGTATGACCCCGACCTCGCCGAGCGCGCGCGCGACGCCGCGCTCGCGGCGTGGGCGTATCTCGGTGAGCACCAGGAGCTTCAGCCCGCGACGAACGTACAGTTCACCGGCTACTACCTCACGCAAGATTCGGACGATCGCCTGTGGGCCGCTGCCGAGATCTGGGAAACGACCGGCGACGAAGCGGCGCTCGCCGAGCTCGAGCTCCGCACGAAGAGCATGGGCGCGCGCCAGGATTGGGACTGGGCGGACGTGCAAAACCTCGGCGTGTACACGTACCTTCTGTCCGAGCGCGAAGGCCGCGATCCGGAGCGCGTCCAAACGCTTTCGGCGCAGGTGCTCGCTCAAGCGGACGCCATGGCGACGACCGCCGAAAATCACGGATACGGACGTAGCGTCGGCACGACGTATTACTGGGGTATCAACGGCGTCATCGCGCGCTCGGTCATGAACTTCGTGGTCGCCGAACGCGCCGGAGCAACCGACGAGCAAATCGCGCGCTATCGCGGCGCTGCGGGCTACCAGCTCGATCACCTGCTCGGGCGCAACTACTACAACCGCTCGTTCGTCACGGGCGTCGGGCACGAGCCGCCGAAGTACCCACACCACCGTCCGTCCGTTGCCGACAGCGTCGCTCCCCCTTGGCCGGGTCTCTTGATCGGCGGGCCGTCGGGACAGAGCCAAAACGGAATGATGGTCGGCCTCGCCGCCACGTCATGGCGCGACGAGTCGAACAACTACACGACCAACGAGGTCGCCATCAATTGGAGCGGCGCGTTCGTCTACGCCCTCGCGGCGTTCCTTCCCTGAGGTCGAGCTCGTCGTTTCTGCCCCCGCTCGCCGAAACAAATGGGACAAGGCTTCCAATCTGATTCAAAATGGCCGCGTGTCGCGTTAACCGAGCTTGCTTTGCTTGACTGGGCCGAACGGCCCGCGAATACTCCCTGCCCGCTCCGGGACCCGCGCTCCGCGCCCCGGAATTTTTTCTTTGGTCGTTCGGTTCCTTTCGGACTTTGAGAGGTTTTCATCATGAAGACGTTTACGAATTTCATGCTCGTTCCCATGGCCATCGCAGCGGCGATGGCAGCCGCGTCCTGCGATAGCGCGGGTGACGACGGCGGCGACGGCGGCGACGACAGCGGAACCGGCGGCTCGGGCGGTTCCTCGACCGGAGGAACGAGCGGCTCGGGCGCCAACGAAGTGTTGATCGTCCCGGATACGAGCGGTTGGGTCGACGGCATGGCCGCCGGCAACACCATCGGCGTTCAGGGCGCCTGGTACCCCTACGGCGATCAGTACGGCAACGGCAACGGTGCGCAGAAGTGCCTCCTCGTCGGGATGCACACCCCCGAAGAGTGCTCGACCA
>DASUTR010000418.1:0-2935 GCA_036374535.1 Polyangiaceae bacterium | reverse complement strand
CAACTCGCCTTGGCGACGCTTGGCGCCCTTGGCGTCTTGGCGGTTCCTCGGGGCGTCAAGTGAGGTATTAAGCCTTGGGTGGCTGAGGCGGACGATTTAGAGGCGCTCGTGATTCCGAGCTCGGTGAAGCTCGCTGGCGGGATGTTGATGGGCGCCGGGGCGTGCATGGGGATCGTCGGGCTCCAGGCGCTCGCGCTTCGCACGACGGGGCTTTTCTCCCTCGTCGGGCCCATCGCTCTCATGCTGAGCGGCGGCTGTGTGTTCGCGGGCTGGGGCGTCGTTCGGGGGCGCGCTCGCGCCGCGCTCTTCGGCCTCGGGCTCGGCGGGGTGACGGCGCTGTTCGCGTTTGCTTGGGTCGTGGTCGCCTTCTTGAACGGTGTCATCTCGCCCATTTCGATGCTCGCCATTCCGCTCGCGATTACGGCGACGACGCTCATCGCCGTCGGGCTCAAGGCCGTGCGGAGAATCGACGAGGCGCGCGAGCGTTTGCGGACACAGGGTCTCGACGCCGGGCTCTGAGGGCGAGCGCTCCTACGACGATGGGCCTTGCGCACGACGTTTCGGCGGCGCTCGAAGAGGGGGCAAGGCAGGGGAGCGCCGTTTCGGCCCGAGCGGCGCTGCGCGCCCTCGACCCGATGGTGCGGCTCGTCGCGGGGCGGCGCATGGCTCGACTCATCGAGCGCGCGAAGCGCGAATCGTCGAGCGACGACCCCGCACACGTGCTGCGAGCCGCGGCGCTCCTTGCCGTGAAGCCCGCGCCGGAAGTATCGCTCGACGACGGGCCCGCCGTCGCGGCCGAGCTCGCCGCGCTCGGGCCGCGCGTGATTCGGAAGCGCCCGCCGTGGTGGACGCTCGGAACCCTCGCGGCGCTCGCGTGTCTCGTCGGCACGGTCCTCGCGGTGCGGAGCCTGCTCGCACCGTTCGACGCGCGCGCGACGCCCGTCGGACACGTGCTCGACGTCGGGGTCAGCGCTTTCGTGCGTCTCGCCGGCGGCCGAGGTGGCGCGGGCGACTCGGCTCGCGCGGTCGTGACCGGTAAAACCTCGCACGAAACGTTCGGCGACGACGGCGTCCGCACGCTCGTGGGCCTCCTCGACGCCGCGGAGCGACTCGCCGCGGCGTCCCCCGAATCCGGCGGCACGAAGGAACGCGACGCGTACCTTGCGTCGGCCGAGAGCGTGGCTCGGCTGCTCGACCAGAAGAAGCTACCGTACTACGTGGACGCGGACGTGCTCTCCGGCACGGGGTTTCGGCCCGTCCTCATGAGCTCGTACGTCGAGCGCGAGGTCACGCTCGAGCTCGGCGGGCGGCGCGTGCGCGCGCTGCATCTCTGGCGGCTCGATCGGCTCGGCGTGCGCTTCGGAGCGCTCGGCTATACGCGCCCGCGCACGCCGGCGGCGCTCGTCCTGCTCGATCAGGTCGAGACGGATCTCGTGCGCTGGGTGCTGCCCGCGCTTCCCGAAGGCGAAGCGATGGAGCTCGTGGACGGCGAGACGCGCCTTCGTCCCGAGCCCTGGGTAACGGACGTCGAGCGGCGGGCGGCGGGCGTCTTGCGCCGGCACTACGCGCCCATGCGGAGCGACCCCGCTGTCGAGCGGGTCGGGCGCCTGCTCGCGCGACGCCGCGCGCTCGTGAAGAAATGGACGGCGAGTCTTTCGGGGCAGGGCCTCTCGTTCAACGTCCCCGAGCGCCTGGTTCCGGAGGGCGACTACGCGAAAGAGCTCGAAATTCGCATCACGCGCGCGAACCTCCGCGAATGGGACGCGCTGCACGCCGAGCTTCTGTCGCGCGACACGCTCGCGGGCTTTGCGAAGCTTCGCGACCGCTACACGCTCTCCATCGAGCGTCACGAAGCCCAGCATCGCTACGATTTCAGCCGCGGATTCATCCCGCTCCCCGAGCTCGTCGCGCGCATGGTCGGCGCCGAAAATCCGCTCGATGCGCCCGAGGGCGGCTATGCGGCGAGCGTGCGCAACGAGTTCTCCGCGTACCTCGCGCAGCTCGGGACTGGCGAAGATTCGCCGCTGCTCGATCTCGTGCTCATGACGCGCCTGTCGCTGAACCGCGACACCGTCGGCACGGCGCACTCGCACGCGGCGGTGACGTGCCTGCTCGCGGTCGGACGCGAGCTCGGCATCGCACCGGAGCCGTACCTCGAACGGGGCATGCGCCGGCGCGACGTGGCGGATCTGTTCCTCGCCCTCGCGAGCCACCCGCCGGTCAAGATCCGCGCGGCGGCCGGGGCCGCGTACGCGAAGAGCTTCGGTGTGCCGCTGCCGAACGTCGCAAGTCGCATCGTTCGCGACAACACCCCCTGGCGCCATTGAAGGGGGCGCGCTAGGCCCGCTCGGAGGGCCCCGTGACTCGCGCCGTTTGCTTCGTCGTCCTCCCGCTCGTCGCGGTCGTCGCTTGCCGCTCGCGGCCGGAAACGCCGCCCGCGCCGAGCGCTCCGGCGGTCAAAGCGACGCCGCCTCCGAAGACGGAAGCCGACGCGCGCCAGGCGGAGCTCGACGCGCTCGTTCGGGAGGTCGCGAGCGACTCGGAAATCGACGACGAGCGAGTGCTCGCGGCGCTACGCCGCGTGGCGCGGCACCGCTTCGTGCCGGACGGCGTCGCTGCCTCCGCCTACGAAAATCGGCCCCTTCCGATCGGCTACGACCAAACCATCAGCCAGCCCGCCGTCGTCGCCGTAATGACCGCCGCGGTCGCGCCGAAGGCCACCGACCGCTGCCTCGAAATCGGCACGGGTAGCGGCTACCAGGCCGCGATCCTCGCGGAACTCTGCGCCCGCGTTTACAGCATCGAGTACGTCCCCGAGCTCGCGCGGTTCGCCGAAAAGAACCTGCGCGCGACGGGCTACGGCTCCGAGCGGGTGAGCCTGCGTACGGGCGACGGCTATCGCGGATGGCCCGATGCCGCGCCCTTTCACGTCGTC
>DASUTR010000417.1:0-3299 GCA_036374535.1 Polyangiaceae bacterium | reverse complement strand
CCCTGAAGTTTCTATCCATCATCGGGTTGACTATCGCGGTCGGTATGACGGCCACGGGATGCTACGACCCGGCCGCCGCCGAGGAAGAAGAGTTGGTCGACACGAGCGCCGAAGCCCACCATGCGCGCTGCTACTGGATTTGGACGCAGACGGGTCAGTCCTGTGACGTTGGTGATCCGACGATCATCCCGAATCCCCCGTTTCCTCCAACCGTCATTCCGGGCCCGACGACCTGTACCCCGGAGTACGGGTACATCTACCATTGCATCGATCCCGTTCAATACTGCACGCCGCACTGTCAGTACTGTTACAACTGCGCGGCCGGACCGGGTTACTCGACCTGCGTCAACGCGTGCCTGAACCACTGCATGGGCGCCTGCATCCAGGCCAACCAATAAGGGGGTTCGTGGCGCACGCGCGTCAGAGGTCGATGGTCAGCGAGGCAACCCGAGTGCAGAGCCCGTTCGGGACCGGCGTCGACTGAAAGGTGGTCGGATGGATCGTGACCTCGACGAACGTGGCGTTCGTGAGAGTCGCCTGCATTTCGCCGAGGATCGGCGTCGAGTCCTGGCTGATCACGAGTGTGCCGGAGGTCGCGAGCAGCCGACGGTCATCGTCGACGATCACGAAGAAGCACTTCGAGCACGTCGCGTAGTTTGCGTCGACACCCTGGCCGAGCTGGAACGTGCCGGTAGCCGCTCCGCCGGGCGCGTACATTTCGAACCAGAAGTAGTCGTCCGCGCTCGTCCCGAGTGCGGGTTGAAGGTCCGCGTCGTAGACCGCGAAATCCCCAGGGAAACCGAAGTCGTCCCAGGTCCATGCGCTCGACGGGGAGACCGCCGTGCACATGCCGCCGGCGCCGCCGCTGCCGCCCGCTCCCGCCGATGAGCCGCCCGCTCCCGCCGACGAGCCGCCCGCTCCCGCCGATGAGCCGCCCGCTCCCGCCGATGAGCCGCCCGCTCCCGCCGACGAACCGCCGCTGCCACCCGCGCCCGCGAGCGCTCCGGCAGAGCCGCCGGCACCTGCCAGCGCGCCGCCCGCCCCTGCCGGCGAACCTGCGGAGCCGCCCGCACCGGCGAGAGCTCCGCCCATGCCGCCAGCACCTGCCAGCGCTCCACCGGCTCCCCCTGGCGAACCCGCCGAGCCGCCGCCGCCCGCGCGCGCACCACCCGCGCCCGCATTCATACCGCCCATGCCGCCGCCGGCGGTCCCGCCGTTGGTCTCGCCGCCGTCACTTTCGCCACCCGACCCTGCGCCGTCGCCGCCGGACTCGCCGCCTGCGCCTCCCATCGAGTCGGCGCCTGCCGTCCCGCCGTTCGGATTTCCGCTCGCGCCCCCCGTCGCTCGGCTCCCGCTCGCGCCTCCGGTAGGCTCGCCACTCGAGCCGCCCGTGCCGCTGCCGCTGGTCCCGCCTTCGGCACCGCTGCCTGCTTCGCCGCCGTCGCCGCCGTCCCCTTTGTCATCTCCACATGCCGCGACCGCGAGCACCGCCGCAACGCACGAACCGAACAACCAATACGTTTTCATCAGAGTTCTCCACGAAGGTCACTTTGCGGGAGACCCTTCGACGGCTCGCCCATCGCGGGCGCGTCGTCGCAAAGCCCATCCCATCACCGTCGGCACCTCCCGTACCACGGTAGGAAGAGCGCGGATAGACGCTACTACGGCCGGTTTCCGCTCGCCGAAGTCACGGGACGGCGCTGCCGTCGAAGTACGTCGCAGCGAGCGCGACCGCCGACGCGCCGACTCGAGCGCCGATACGGCGGCCGTCGAAGTCGTCGTGAGAGACATGAATGCCACCCCAGACGCGAGACTGTCCGGCTTGGTCCGCCGCGTCGTAGTAGCTCGCCCAGCCGAGCCGAACGGGCGCGGAAGGCCCGAATTCGTTGAAGAGGTAGCCGGGCTCGAAAAGGTAGTTCGCGTGACCACCTGGAAAGAATTCGGAACCGGTGAGCTCGCTGAGCGCCGTCGCGGCGGCACGGCTGAACGTGCTGTGGCCCGAGACGTAACCGGGAAACGCCGGCGTCACGAACGTGCGGCGCTGGTACGGCGTCCACTCGGCGCCGCGGATCCAGGCGACGCCGCCGAGCTCGGTCTTGCGATCGCCCGGCTCGCCCCGCCACGACCGCACGGCGACTTCTCCGACGAAGCGCGCGAGGTGCGCGTGCCGTTCGCCCGGCGCGGCGCTTTCGGTCGAGACGAGCTCGATGAGCCCGTCGACGAGGGGCAGGCCTTGCGGATCGTAGCTCGGAAGATCCGAATCGGTGCGCTGACCGCGTTCGGCCATGAAGCGAACGAGTGTGATCGGTGCCGGGTTCGGCGGGCTCGGGCGGTGCGAACGGAGTCGGCGGCGCGAACGCTTCCGGCGGAACGAACGGCTCGAAGCCGCCTCGCTCGGGCAAGGGAGACTCCGGCTGCAACATCGGAAACGGCGGCGCGTCGAGCTTGCCGTGGGCCCTGCTCGGGCTCGTTCTCTTGGCACGTCGCCTTCCGCGCCGGTCGTCGCGCTGATTCAGCGCTCGGCGTAGCGCGATCGTATCCCCGCGAATCTCGTCACCGGCAGTTGTTGTAGACGACGGTCAAGTCGTACGACCCCACGGCGACCGGTGGCTTCGGGATCGCGATGAGGCCGCGGCAGCCCGGGACGGTCAGCTTTGCGTACTGCTGCTGTACCGAGACGAGCGCATCGCCGGCGGTCGGGAAGGACAGCGTCGCCGTGCAGGTCTCGCTGCGGCAATCGATGCTTTTGGGCCGCGCCACGTCCTTGAACGCCGCGCTCAGCGACTGCTCCATCGTGGCCGCCTGCGCTCTCGCCCACGAAGCATCGAATGGTTCCTGAGCGTGGTTCGCGAGCACCTCGTCCAGGAAATCGAGCTCCGCTCGGTAGGCCGCGACCCGTTCCTGCTCGCGGGAAGCCTCGTCGGCGGAAAGTGAGTCTTCGGGCATCTCGTGCGACGCGGAAGGTTTCGCATTCGTCTCGCCGAGCTCGTCGAGACGTTGCTCGACCTGGTTCAGGCGCGAGACGAGTGCCACGTCCCAGCCAGGTGGGATTACGGGGGGGCGCAGCGGTGGTTTGGCTGCGACCGGTGCCGGTGGGAGGGCAGCAGGTGTGGCGAAGCGTGCGTACGCAATCGCTCCCACCGTGCCTGATGCGAGACCGGCGACGACGGTGAGCGCCGCGAGCTGAAGGCGAGCCATGGAGGCCTTTCCGGTGAGCGGCTGTTCAGGGAACCCTACGGGTAGAAAGCGGTTTCGACGCCGTAGACGTTCTGCACGTTGAGAATCGAGTTCCAGAGGTA
>DASUTR010000416.1:0-5682 GCA_036374535.1 Polyangiaceae bacterium | reverse complement strand
GGCGACGTGCTCGCCGAGCCGAAGAACGCGTCGTTCGCGTAGAAGCGACTCACCGTTTGCTCGTCGACCTTGCAGCGCGCGACGAGCGGCCACGAGTAGACGAGGTCGCGCAAGCCGCGGCCTCCGGGATTGGCCGCCGTGGCCGCGGGACCAAACAGGAATATCTCGGCTTCCTCCCAGACGCCCATGGCCGCACGCCACGCGTCGCGCGCAGCGGCCGCGTTGGCTTCGCTGGGATCGTCCGCTTGCGCCGCCGTGCGTTCGCGAAGCGTCGCCGCAGCCCCCTGGAACAAACAATACTGCCGCTTCGCGCAGGCACCGGACGCCGCGAGCAGCGCCCGCTTCGAAAATGCCTCCGGGCTCGGAACCACCGGCTCGCAGACGGGTCCGGGCTCCGTTCCGGACGAACCGCCCGAGCCACTCGAGCCACTCGAGCCACTCGAGCCACTCGAACCGCTCGAACCTCCGGTTCCACCCAGGCCCGTTTCCGCACCTGCCTCGCCGCCGTCGTGGCCGCTCGAGCCGCCGGTCGACGACGCTCCGCCGCGCGAACCGCTTCCGTCGGTCCCACTCGAGCCGCCGGTCGCCGCGTTCGAGCCCGACGTACCGGACGTGGGTGCCGGACCGAGATGCGGCGGGCGAAACTGCCCGGTGTTTACGATCTCGTCGGGAGCCGGCTTTCGACACCCTTCGAGCGACGACCCCGCGACGAGGGCTGCGCCGAGCGTCACCACGAACGCCGGGATCGACGTTCCTGAAACGTGCGCAGATGCTCGCTCGCGGGGTCGCATGCCGTCGCTCTCCTCAGTTCGCGGGGATCGGAAGGATCGCGAGCAATCCGTTGCCGTTCGTCACGCTGCCGCCGGTCGGGGCGTAGCCCGCCGCCGCCACGACGCCCGCCGAGCCCGGGGTGCGCGCCAGCGCGTAGAACTCGTCACCCGTGCTGCCGAACGCGCCGTAGAGCTTTCGCCCCGACGGATCGAAGTCCTCGGCGACCAAACCGTCCTCGTCGAGGAGGAGCAGCAACGGATCCTTGTCGGTGGCGGTCGGCGAACCGCCGCCCGCGACCAGGATGCGATCGTCGGCGAGCGCCATGATGGCGCGGCCGCGGTCTTCACCCGAGTTCACGTCGTAGGCGAGGCCGCCGTTACCGGCCCAGGTCGAGTCGACCGTGCCGTTCGCGCGGACGCGGAACGACACCATGTCGAGGAAGTTGCTGGTCGTGCCGCGCTCCGTGTCGACGTTTCCGTAGCCGGTCGTCACGATGCTTCCGTCCGACTGAACGGCGACGCCGTAGCACTCGGCCATGCCGAGCGGGAACGGCGCGAGCCGCACGATGCCGTCGCCCGAGAACGTGGCGTCGGCGATGCCCGCCGTCGTCGCACGAGCGAGCACGATCTGGTTACGACCGGCGACGTTCGTGTAGCCCGAGATCACGACGGTGCCGTTCGCGAGCACGGCGCCGCGGCGCACGTTGTCGTTGAGCGCGAGCGTGGGCGTGTCGAACGTGTAGAAGCCGCCGGGCCCGAAGTTACCGTCGAGCGTGCCGTCCGCGTTCAAGCGGTAGACGTAACGATCCTGATCCGTGCGCGTCGCGTGGGTCGCATTGCCGTGCGCGAACACGTAAATGCGGTTCGTCGAGTCGATCGAGATGCCGTAGACGAGGGGGTTCGTGCTGTTGGCGTTCGGGTTCAGGATCTGGAGACCCGGTATCGTACCCGCGGCGTTGAACGTGTTGTCGCGCACGCCCGCCGTGTCGAACCGCATCACGAAGATGTCGAGCGGCGTGTTGCGATCCGGCGTGCCGCCGAGGCGCTCGACGACGCCCGCGACGACGATCTTGCCGTCCGACTGGAGCGCCACGTCTCGCGCCGTCTCCTGCGACGGATCCGGATCGCTCGCCGTCGTGGTCGTGTCGTCCGGCAGACCGGCGTACGTCGACAGATCGGCGAGCGCGAGGCCTTGCGCGCCGAACCCGTTCACGAGCTGACCGTTCGAGCCGTACTTCGCCACGACGACCTGGCGAGTCGTGCCGCTCGTGACGACGCCTTCGCCGAGGTAACCCGCCGCGTAAACGTTGTTCTGGCCGTCGACCGCGACACCGTGGAATCGATCGTCGACCGTCGCCGAGATGCCGTTCGCGGTGACTCCGTTCGGCCAATAGGTGATGGGCTCGCCACCACCGCCGCCTTCGCCGCCCAAGCCGTCGTCGCCACCGGCGCCGCCGGGCTCGCCGCCCGCGCCGCCCGTTGCGCTTCCTGCCGTTCCACCTTGACCGGCGGTGCCGCCTCTGCCCGAGGAGCCGCCGGTGCCCGCGCCACCTTCGCCCGCGGCGCCGCTCGTTCCGCCCGTCGTCGAGCCGCTGCTGCCGCCGTTGTTCGAGCCGCTCGAACCGCCCCTGCCTCCGCTCCCACCCGTTTCGCTTCCGCCGCCGTCGTCGTCGCTGTCGTCACCACAGGCGGTGACGGCGCCGAGCGCAGCCGTCGAAATGAGTGTGGTCAGCCACAAGATCTTCTGCGGTTTCCGCGAGCTCATCGCATTTCTCCTGGACATGAAAGTCATTATCAATTGGGGGCCATGCCGGTAGGCACTCACCGACCTACAGCTCCCTACCAGGAACGAACTTGAAAGTGAACTTCAAATTCATCCGAGCGGGTACCCGAACGCAGAATGCGCGAATTAAGCAAGCAATTTCAAATATTTATAGCAGACGCTGAGCGCATCGTCCGACCGCGTTTTCCGGGTGATGGCGCGGCCGCAGAACGCCGCTGGGGCTCCGGGGAACGCTGCGGCTCCGGGGATTAAGGAGCCTGCCATTCGTCCCGCTTCACGCGACCCGCTAATCTCGAGTGTCGTGCCTGCCTTACTTCGCCGTTCCGTGCTTCCTCTCGCGTTCGCCTCGTTCTTGTTCGCCGCCTGCAGCGACGACGGCGGCGGAGACGGCGATGACGGAGGCGGAACGAGCGGAGCGTCCGGTAGCAGCGGCACGCAGGGCGGCGGCACGTCCGGCAGCTCGGGTTCGAGCAGCGGGGGCAGCGCCACGGGTGGCGCCAGCGGCAGCTCCGGAGCTTCGACGGGAGGCAGCGCTCAGGGTGGGACGGCGCAAGGGGGTGCCGCGGGCGCGGGCGGCGCAGGGATGACGGGCGGCAGCGCCGGCGCAGGGACGACGGGCGGCAGTGCCGGCGCGGGCATGACCGGTGGCAGTGCGGGCATGACCGGCGGTAGCGGCGGCAGCGGCGCGACGGTTACGGGACCGCGTTTCATCGGGCGCTTCACGAACGATCGTCGCTTCGCGTGGTCCGGCGCGACGATCGCGCTTCGCTTCACGGGCACGAGCGTCTCGGTGACGCTCACGGACACGGGTGACAACTTCTACGACGCGGTCGTCGACGGCGGCGACCCGCTCGTCATCGACGCCATGAGCGGGACGCGAACGTACATGATCGCGACGGACCTTGCGAACGGACCGCACGAAGTGCGCGTGACGCGGCGCACGGAAGCGTTCTTCAATCCGTCGACGTTCGTCTCGTTCTCGGTTCCTGAAAGCGCCTGGCTTCCCCAGACCGTGCCCAATCGACGGCTCGAGGTGATCGGTGATTCGATCAGCGCCGGCTACGGCAACGAGGGCATGGGCCCCGACTGCGACTTCGTGCCCGCGACCGAGAACCATTCGCTCACGTACGAAGCGCTCGCCGCCGGCGAGCTCGGCGCCGAGCTCCACACCGAGGCGTGGTCGGGCATCGGCGTCTATCGCAACAACGACGGCGGGATGACGGGCCTCATGCCCGAGCGCTTCCTCTTGACGATCCCGACGGAATCCGGGACGACCTGGGATTTTTCGAAGTATCAGCCACACGCCGTGGTCGTGAACCTCGGCACGAACGATTTCGCGATGGGCGATCCGGGCATGGGCTTTCGGACGGCTCAGCAGAACTTCGCCGCGTCGCTGCGCATGCGGTACCCGGACGCGCGCATCTATCTCGCCGTCGGACCGATGCTGAACGGCGCGCAGTACGCCGCCGCGCTCGACTACCTCGAGGCCGTGGTCACCGCGCGCCGCGCCGCGGGCGACGACGCCATCGATACCATCGAGTTTGCCACGGACACGGGAAGCGGAGGCTTCGGGTGCCACTACCACCCGAACGAGGCCACGCACGCGCGCATGGCGACGACGCTCGTCGCGCGGCTTCGCGCGGATCTCGGCTGGTAAGGCTCGCCGCACTGGGGTACGAACAGCCCCGCCGTGATCGAGGTCGAGAAGCTGACGAAGGACTACGGCACGACCGTCGCCGTGAAGGACCTCTCGTTTCGGGTCGCGGCGGGCGAGATCGTCGGGTTTCTCGGACCGAACGGCGCCGGCAAGAGCACGACGCTGCGCATCCTCGCCGGATTTTTGGGCGCGACGGCCGGGACGGTGCGCGTCGGCGGCTTCGACGTCGGCAAAGAGTCGCTCGCGGCGCGCCGGGCGCTCGGTTACATGCCCGAAGCCGCGCCGCTCTACCCCGAGCTCCGCGTGCGCGAGTACCTCGAGTTCCGCGCCGCGCTGAAGCGCGTCCCCCGCCGCGAGCGCAAGAGCGCCGTCGCGCGCGCGCTCGAGCAGAGCGCGGTGAGCGACGTCGCCGACACGCTCATCGGACACCTGTCGAAGGGGTACCGGCAGCGCGTCGCGCTCGCCGACGCGCTGGTCTCGAACCCGCCGCTCCTCATCCTCGACGAACCGACGAGCGGGCTCGATCCGAATCAGATCCTCGAGGTACGGCGGCTCGTCAAAGAGCTCGGCAAGAGTCACACGCTGCTCCTCTCGACGCACATCTTGTCCGAGGTCGAAGTCGTGTGCGATCGCGCGATCGTCATCGCTCGCGGGCGGCTCGTCGGCGAGGGCAGCCTCGCCGAACTCAAGGCGCGGCAGAAGGGACGGCGGCTCGCGCTGGTCGTCCGGGGCGCCGAAGAAGCCGCGCGCCGCGCGCTCGCCGTCGTACCGGGCGTGAGCGCCATCGAGTGCACGGCCGGCACCGAGGTGGACGACGCGAAACGCCTGACGCTCGACGTGAGCGAGGACGCGGAACCCGACGCAGTCGCCGAGCGGGCCGTCGCGGCACTCGTGGGCGCCGGGCTCGGCGTGCGCTCGGTAACGCGCGAAAGCGCCTCGCTCGAGGACGTGTTTCGCGAGCTCACGCGCGGGGAAACCGAAGGGCGCGGGAACGGCGAATCGTGAGCGGATTTTCGGCGGTCTATCGGCGCGAAATGACGAGCCTGTGGGTGACACCCCTCGCCTGGGTGCTGCTCGTCGTGTTCCTGCTCCTCCAGGGGACGATCTTCTATTCGATCGTCGTTCACTTCTCGACCATCGCCGATCTGGCCGTCGAGTCGGGACCGATCGAGGCGTACTTCGGACAGGAGTCGGTGTTCCTCTTGATGACGCTGCTCTTGGTTTGCCCGGCGCTCACCATGCGCGCCTTCGCCGAAGAGCGTCGCAGCGGCACGATCGAAACGCTGCTCACGGCGCCCGTCACGCCGAGCGGCGTCGTGCTCGGAAAGTACGCCGCCGTGCTCACCACCTACGTCGCGATGTGGGCGCCGACCGTGCTCTACGTCGTCATCCTCAGAAAAACGGGCGCGGTCTCGTGGGGCGCCGTCGGCTCGAGCTACCTCGGGCTCTTCGGGATCGGCGCGGCGTACCTC
>DASUTR010000415.1:0-2359 GCA_036374535.1 Polyangiaceae bacterium | reverse complement strand
CGTTCCGCGAGGATCTCTACTACCGCCTGAACGTCGTTCCGATCCGGCTGCCGCCGCTTCGCGAGCGACGCGAGGACATTCCGCTCCTCGTGCAGCATTTCGTCGAAAAATTCAACGCGCGGCTGCACAAGTCGATCTCCGGCGCCGAAGCGGTCGCGCTCGAGGCGCTGTCGAATCATCCGTGGCCCGGCAACATCCGCGAGCTCGAGAACGTGATCGAGCGGGCGGTGCTCTTTTGCGACGGCAACGCGCTCAGGCTTTCGGATCTGCCCGCGGAGATCCAACGCGTCGAGGAGCGCCGCCCCGACACGGCGTCGGTGAGGCCGCCGCGCACCGCCGCCGGACTCAGCGACGGGCTCAAGGAGCAGGTGAAAGCTGCCATGAGCCGGCTCGAACGCGAGCTCATCGTGAAGGCCCTCGAGCAGACCGGCGGCAACGTCACGCACGCCGCGCGCCTGCTGAAAATTTCGCGCAAGGGCCTGCAGCTAAAGATGAAGGAGCTCGGCCTGCGCGAGCGCGACGAGCGTCCCGAGCCGTGAGCCGCCGTGCCCTCGCCGCCTGCGCCCTCGCGCTCGCTGCGGTCGCTTGCCAGCGAAAGGCGGAGCCCGAGCTCCGCGCAGCACCGAGCGCGTCGAGCGGGCGGGGCACGATTGCGCCGCCGGTCGCGATGCCCGCGCCGCGCCAGGGCATGATGTGGATCCCGCCCGGCGCGCTCGTCGCCGGCACGCCCCCCGACAGCTACCCGAGGCTCGCCGACGAGGAAATCCCCGGCGAACAGCTGATTTTGAGCGGGTTTTACATCGACGTTTACCCGTATCCGAACGAAGAGGGCGCGATTCCCCTCACGAACGTCACGCGCGACGAAGCCGAAAAACTCTGCGCCGAACGCGGCAAGCGTCTCTGCGCCGAGCTCGAATGGGAACGCGCCTGCAAGGGGCCGGAGAACCGGGTGTACGAGTACGGCGATCGCTACCGGCCGGAGCCTTGCGGCATGGGCGGCTCCACCCTGCTCCGCCCGACGGGCCTTCGTGTCGGCTGTCGCAGCGATTTCGGCGTCCGTGACTTGCACGGCGGGGCCTGGGAATGGACGCGCTCGAATTTCAACCGCGGCAGCGGCAAGGGCCTCGCGAGCGTGCGCGGCGGTAACGACGCCGCGGGTGAGCTCGTCGGACGCTGCGCTCACGCGGTCGGGCGCACGCCGGATCAGCGCGCCGCGCACATCGGGTTCCGGTGCTGCGAGGGCTCGAACGTCGCGCCCGAGGTCGAGCTCGTCGTGCTCCACCCGCGCAAGCTCGAGGCGCGCGACAAGCTCGATCGCGAGCTCGCTCGCAGGGTCATCGTAGCGCTCCCCGACGAGGCGCGCGCCGACCTTTCGGGCCGCGGCGCGATTGAGCCGAGCCGTATGTGGTCGTGGTGGCCGATGGGCAACGACCAGCTGCTCGTGACGAGCATGTGCGCCGGCAGCGGGCGCAAAGGCGCGTGCGGCATCGCCATTGCGCGCGTCGTCCTCGGCCGGCCCATCGTGCTCGGGTGGGCCGAAGGGGGATCGTGGGATCCGATGCTCGACGCCGAGAACGATCCGCGCACGATCTGGCTGCTCGGGGGTGACGATCCGGGTGCTCTGCGCCGGAGGGTGAGCTACGTGTGGGGCAAGGTGACGATCGGGCCGCGCGAGCGGCGGCTGAAGCTTCCGCACGGTCGTCCCGGCGGTCCCGCTCCGCGCAAGTGAGCGCTCCGGCGCTCAGCTTCCGGAGCAGTCGCCGTGAATGCGCATGGTGAGCGACTTTTGTTGGCGGGCGAGCTGGCCGAGCTCGCGCCGCACGTCCGCCGCGACCACGGCGTCCCCTTTGTCGAGGGCGTCCGCGAGCCTCGTGGCGTGGGTCCCCGCATCCTTCATCGTGACGGAGAGCTCGCCGAGCGTCCGCTGGGCGCGCGGAATGCCGAGCCGAAAGTGCTGGAGGTCGCCGGAGAGCTTCGCGTAGCGCGTGGCGGCGAAGCGATACGATGCCGCCCCGCGGTCTTTTTCGACCCGGGCCGCGATCTCGTCGAGCGCGGGATTGACGAGGCGGGCAAGCTCACGGCACTCGCCGACTTCGCGGATGCGCCCGCAGCCGATCGAGGCGAGAGAGGCGACCGCGACGAGAAGCATCCCGGGACGCATCGGGCGACCCTAACCTCGACACGCGCGAGCGAAAAGGGCGGGTTGACCGGGGGCCTCGGGCGCGGAAATGTCGCGCTCGTGCGCGCATTCGCGGTCCTTTTGGCGCTTTTCGGGCTCGGCTGCGAGCGCGAGCGGGGCCCGGAGCGCCCGGACGCAGGCGCGACGCCGGCGCTGTCGGGCCCTTCGTCGGGTGAGCGC
>DASUTR010000414.1:0-13811 GCA_036374535.1 Polyangiaceae bacterium | reverse complement strand
GAACCCGAACCCGAACCCGAACCCGAACCCGAACCCGAGCCCGAACCCGAACCCGAGCCCGAACCCGAACCCGAACCCGAACCCGAACCCGAGCCCCAGCCCCAGCCCGAAAGCGAGAAAAAGCCGGCATCCACGCCGCTCGTCGCGATCGAGCCGGAGCCCATGCCGCCCGCGCCGCTTCGCGAATCGGAGCCACCGCCGCCGCTGCCCTCGTTCGAGGCGGAACCCGTGAACGGCGAGGAAGCGGTGACGCTGAAGCCGCCCGTGGTGCCCCGCGCGCCCGAGCTCGACCTCGACCCGGAGGTCGCCGACGACGAGATCCTCCTGCCCGAGGCGGCGGCAGCGATTCCGCTCGTCGTTCCAGCCACCATTTCGGCGAGCATCGTTGCAACGGCGCCCGGGATTGCACCGCCGAGAGCCGCGCCGTCCGCCGCCATCGATGCCGAGCGCATCGCTTCGGTGCCCGGGCTCGAGGACCTGACGCCGGAGATCCACGCCGAGCTCGGCGCGCGCGCACGCACGAGGCGGCTCGCTCCCGACGAGGAGGTCGGCGGCTACGGATTGCTCTGGGTGATGAACGGCATGGTGATGGTGATGCCGACCATCGCGGACGCCGTCATCGCCATGGCGAACGAGGGCCAGACCGTGTTTTCGCGCGGCAACCTCGAGGCCAACGTCGCGCTGCGCGCCGTCGCGGGCCCCACGGGCGCCGAGGTCGCGATTTGGCAGCCCGAGCAGTTCGAAGAAGTGCTCGAAAAGTGCCCTTGGGTAGCCGACGACCTGCGGTCGATCGCCGATCGCTTCCAGGCGCTCGCCGGCGCTTCGATGGGGCTCCTCGGCGAGCGTCTCGACGACGCCATGCGAGCGATGGTGACGGAGCGCGCCGAGGTGAAGCTGCTCTTGCCGGGCGAGGTCGTGTTCGAAGAGGGAAAACCCGTCGTCGGGCTCCACGTCGTCGGTGCCGGCGAGCTCGAGCTCGTCAAGGGCGACACCGTCGAGCGCAGCATGGGCCCGGGCGAGCTTCTATTCGCCTCCGCCGTGCTCGCCCACGAGTCGGCACCAGCGAGCGCCCGCGCCGGCGCGCAGGGCGCCCTCGTCCTCTATTGGGATCGCATGACGACTCACGAGCTCATCGTGAGCGTCCCGCCCCTTCTCGAGCTCGTCGCCATGAGCTGAACGCTCCCGTTCACCCCGTACGACCGGATTTTACCGCCAAGGCCGCCAAGAGCGGATCAAGGCCGCCATCGGAATTTTGGGTGGCGGTCTGATGGCAGTCTTCCTTCGCCCTTGGCGGCTTGGCGGTTCGCTCCGGTCCGTATGTGGAGTGTGTGGAGTGAGTCGAGTTAGCCGCGTTCGAGTTCCCAGATGACTTCTTGGTTGCCTTGGGGGCCGGCGAAGCGGAGGCCGAACCAGCGGGCGTCGGGCGGAATCGTTGCGCGGCCGTCGCCGCGGACGCGGGGGAACGTGAGGCGGAAGGCGCTTCGCCACGGGTTCGTGTAGGGGAAATACGTGAGCTCGATCGCGTTCGGGCGCTTGATGGCCTGGATCTCGGACGGAGCGGTTTCGGTTCCCGCGTCGTCGATGAGTCGCACGATCCACGCCGGGTGTTCGTCGGTGAGATCGTTCCACTTGTGCTTCTGCGCGTAGAGCGCAAGGTAAAACTCGTGGCGATCGCGCGTCTCGGCGAGCGAGCGCTCGAGCAACGCATGGCGCTGGTCGACCGTGAGGCGGTAGTCCTCGGCGTAGCGCACGGCGTAGGCCCAACGAAAATCCCACGACTCGTAGGTGGCGCTCACGGTGAGCACGTTGTCCATCGCGTTCAAGCTCGTGAGCTGCGTGCTCCGCGTCCAGCGCCGCAACACCGAGTCGTAGTCGATCGCGACGTATTCGCGCGGGCCTTCCGTGAGGTTCACCTGCGACGGAGTGCATCCCGCCGCCGCCGATAAAGCGCTCATCAAGAGCCAAGCGCCTCGTCTTTTCGCCATGCGTTCCGGGAGTGTACCCGAGGCCGGAGCGTTCGGGGCCTCGCCTTTCGGCGGCGTCGGAAAGCTTGATACCCTGCGCGCCGGATGCGGCTTTTCGCCCTATGGCTCGTGTTCGTCGGCGCATTCTTCGCGCCCGACGCGCGCGCCGACGCGCTCTCCGAGCTTCGCAGGAAGGGCGAGCTCACCTGGGGCGGCGACTTGCAGGGCGGCGCGCCGTACGTCTTCGAGGACCCGGCCGGGGACGGCATCCGAGGCTTCGAGGTCGACATCGCCGGCGCGGTCGCACGCCGGCTCGGGCTGCGCGCCCGTTTCGTGCAGCACGACTGGTCGAACCTCGTCCCCGCGCTCGAGCGCGGCGATTTCGACGTCGCGCTGAACGGGCTCGAAGAGACGCCGGCGCGGCGCGAGCGCGTGCTCCTGAGCGTGCCGTACTTCGTGTATGGAGAGACGCTCGCCGTGAGAGCGGGAACCAGCGCTCGCTCGCTCGACGACCTCCGCGGAAAGCGCGTGGCGACGCTGAACCAAACCGTCGCTCACGAGCTCCTGAAGGAGCGTCCGGTCGAGATCGTCCTCCACGAGGGACAGCAGGAACCCTATTTGGACCTCGTGCACGGTCGCGTGGACGGCGTGTTGCTCGATCACGTCATCGCGGATCTCTACGGCTGCAAGCTGCCGGAGGTGCGCTGCTTGTCCGGCGACGTAGCTCGAGGCGTGTACGTGGCCGGCATTCGCAGAAACGCACCGGAGCTCAAACGCGCCGTCGACGGCGCGCTCGAAGCGATGATCCGCGACGGCGAGCTCGAACGCATCTTGCGCGCGTACGGCCTCTGGGACGAGCGCCAGAAGTCGCTCGAAATGCGAGCCGCGATGCCGGCCGTTCCGGCCGCTTCGACGCCCGCGGCCGGTCTCGCGCCGCGCGGGTTCGACGCGAATCAGGCGCGGTTGTTCGTCGCGGGTGCCGGCGTCACCGTGCTCTTGTCGGTTGCAGCATTCGCGATTGCGCTGCCGCTCGGCCTGGTCCTCGCCGTCGCGCGCGCCTACGGCGGAAGAACGGCGCGCTTCTGCGCGGGCGCCTACGTCGAGATCTTCCGGGGTACGCCCGTCCTGCTGCAGCTCTACGTGCTCTACTTCGGTCTCGCGCCGATCGTGCGCCTGGGTGCGTTCGAGGCCGCGACGCTCGGCCTCGGCCTCAACTACGCCGCCTACGAAGCCGAGGTGCATCGGGGCGCGCTGCTCTCGATTCCTCGCGGTCAAACCGAGGTCGCGCGCACCCTCGGACTCGCGCCGCTCGACGTGCTGCGACACGTCCTTTTTCCGCAGGCGTTTCGCAACGCGCTTCCGGCGCTCACGAACGATTTCGTGGCACTCTTGAAGGACTCGTCGCTCGTCAGCGTCATCACCGTCGTCGAGCTCACGAAGCGCATGACCATCGCCGCCGTCGATCTGAACGACTGGGTCACGCCCGGCCTCGCCTGCGCCGCTCTCTATTTCGTCATGAGCTTCCCGCTCTCGCGTCTCGCGCAGCGGCTCGAACGCCGTCTCACCCATGATCCGCATCAAGAAGCTCTCTAAGTCGTTCGGCGATCGCGCCGTCCTCGCGGGCATCGACGCCGAGGCTCGCGACGGCGCGATCGTCGCGATCCTCGGGGCCTCCGGCTCCGGAAAGTCGACGCTCTTGCGCTGCCTTGCCGGGCTCGAGCCGTTCGACTCGGGAAACATCGAAATCGCCGGTCACGAGCTCGACGCGCGGTCGGCGCGCCGCGGTCCGCTGTCGCGCCTGTCGGGCGACGTGGCCTTCGTGTTTCAGGAGTTTCATCTGTTTCCGCACCTGTCGGTGCTCGAAAACCTGACGCTCGCACCCGAGCGCGTTCGCAAGACCCCGCGCGCCCAAGCGGAGGCGCGCGCGAGAGAGCTCCTCGCGCTCGTCGGGCTCGCCGATCGCGCGAGCTCGCGCCCCGCCGAGCTCTCGGGCGGCCAGAAGCAGCGCGTCGCCATCCTGCGCGCTGCGGCGCAGGGCGCGCGCGTGTTGCTGTTCGACGAGCCGACGAGCGCGCTCGACCCTTCGCTCCGCGAAGAGGTGCGCGACGTGCTGCGCCGCATCGCTCACGGCGAATTAGGCGAGAGCGACGCTAAGCCGTGCACCCTCGTGCTCGTGACGCACGAAGCGGAGCTCGCCCGAGAGCTCGCCACCGAGACCTGGCTGATGCAGGGCGGTAAGCTCCTCGTGCAGAGCTAGTCCCCGTGTTCGTCAGTTGCCCTTGATGGACGCGAAGTCGAACACCGTTACGACGGCGATGAGGCCCAGAAGGACGAGCAGGCCGAGGAAATGGACCTTGGCTTCGACCTGGGCATTCGGTCGCTGGCGGGTCACCGCCTCGTAAGCGAGGAACGCGAGCCGCCCGCCGTCGAGCGCGGGAAAGGGCAAGAGGTTGAAGCCCGCGAGGTACGCGCTCAGGACACCGAAGAACCAGAGGTAGGCCGGCAGGCTCTGCTGGGCTGCTTTCGAGGCCTCTTTCACGATACCGACCGGGCCCGAGAGCTGCGGCTTGTCTTGGAGCGTGATGTAGCGACCGAGCGTCACGACGAGCTGCTCGACGACTTTCGCGGGCCAAACCAGCGATTCGACGGCGGCTTCCTTCACCGTCACGGGCACTTGTTTGCCTGCCTGCTCCACGCCGATGATGGCGCGCCCCTCTTTCACGACGGGCGTGACCGTGACCGTGAGCGGCTTTTCATTGCGCAGAAGCCCGATCTCGATGGGCTTGTTCGGGCTTGCCATGATGCGCTTGCGGAGCTCTTCCCAGTCGGTAACGCGTGCGCCGCCCACGCTCGTGATGAGATCGCCGTCCTTGATCTGCGCGGCCTTCGCAGGGCCCTCCATGACGTGGACGTTCATCGAACGGACGATTTTCCCGCCGATGATGAACGAGCCGAAAAAGAAGACCGACGCGAAGACGTAGTTGGCGAGGGGCCCCGCGACGATCGCCGAGATGCGCCCGACGAGCGAGCCGTTCGCGTAGCTTCCCTTGTCGTCGGGATCGACCTCCTCGAACGGGTTCATCCCCGCGATCTGCACGTACGCGAGGAACGGGATCACGGCGACCTGGTACACCGTCTCGCTGCCCTTCGCCTGGTAGCGAAAGAGCGGCGGCCCGAAGCCGATGCTGAACCTTAGGACGCGCATGCCGAACGCGCGCGCGGCGAACAAGTGCCCCGCTTCGTGAACCACCATGAGCAGTGCGAGGCCGAGGATTCCAGCGACGACGTAGCTCATCGAGTCCGTTACGGACGACTATAGCGTCCGCATGTCGGTTCGGCACCCCTCCTCGCGCGCCGAGCGCGAAACGACCCTGTCCGAGCGGGACTGTTGCCGGGCCCATGCCGCACTGCTAGACGCCCAAGTCCGCAAATGACCGACAAAATCCAACCGGATAAGCCGACCGGGCAGCCGGCGAACCTACAGCTTCAGGGTGGAGCAGCGATCGTCGCGCCCGTCAACGCCTTCCCCGGCGGCATCCCGGGCAACGCGCTCATCGTACTCCCGCTCGCGAAACCGACCGACGAGCTCCTCGAGGCGGTGAAGAAGGGGCCGTTCGCGCTCGAGATCGAGACGATGTGGAAGCTCCTCGGGTTCAACGGTCCGGCGGTGCAGGTGCAGGACGCCGAGGGCCGGCCGATCGCGATCGGTCTCGAGGACCTCTTGGGCGGCCTCGAGAAGCACTGGCAAGAGGACAACGCCGATCTCAACCGCGGGCGGCTCTTCGCGCAGGAGCTCATGAAGTACGGCCGCTTCGAGAAGGCCGAGAAGGTGCTCGCCAAGATCGTGGCGCTCGGCGGGACCGGCGAGGACTGGCTCGGTCTCGGTGTCGCGCAGCGCGAGCAGGAAAAGTGGGAGAAGGCCGAAGCGACGCTGCGCGGCGCGCAGAACCTCTTGGCGAACAACCCGGCGCCATGGCTCCAGCTCGCGCGCCTGCACGAGACGAAGGGTGAAGGCGACAAGCAGCGCGAGGCGATCGATCACGCGATAAAGACCGCGCCGGGCGCCGTCGAGGCGTGGGCGCTGCTCTTCCAGCACGCCGAAAAACAGGGCGGCGAAGAGGCGGCCATCAAGACCGTCGAGGAGCTCGCCCAGGCCGAAGCGAACAAGCGGACCGCGGCCCCGTACGTCGCGCTGCAGGGCCTCTTCTCCGCCAAGGAAGAGTCACGCGAAAAGGCGCTCGTCTTCGCCAAGAAGGCGGTCGAACGGAATCAAGACGACCCGCTCGCGCTGATTTCGCTCTCCGCGCTCTACGGTCAGAAGGGTGATCTCGATTCCATCATCGAGCTTCTCTCGAAGCACGAAGCGAAGATGGTGAACGACGTCCGCCTCGCGAACAACTACTTCGAAGCGCTGTTCCAGAAGCGTCAGCTCGACCGGGTCACGAAGCTCTTGAACGCGCTCGCCGGTTCTTCGAACCGCGAGGTCAAGCAGTTCGCGATCGAGCGCTCGCGAGCCGTGGCGCAATACCTCCAGCAGCAACAGCGAGAGCTAGCGAGCGCCCAGCGACGCGCCTAAGCGTTCGATGGCGACCCTAGCGTTCGTCGTCCTGTGGTCGCTCGTCGTCTCGTTTCTGTGCTCGGTTGCGGAAGCGGTCGTCCTGACGATCTCGCACGCGCACATCCAGTCCCTGGGTAAGACGCGCGCCGCCGCGATTCTGCGGCACTTCAAGCGCGAGATCGATCTACCCATCGCGGCGATCGTCGCCTTTCACACCGTCGCGCACACGGTGGGCGCCTCCGTGAGCGGCGCGGTCTACGTCGACGTGTTCGACGAGCAGACGCTGTGGGTGTTCTCGCTCGTCTTCACCCTGCTCGTGCTCGTATTCTCCGAGATCCTTCCGAAGACGCTCGGCGTGACGTTCGTGAAGGAGTTCGCGGTACCCGTGGCGTACGGCGTCAGCGGGCTCGTGTTCGTGTTGCGGCCGCTCCTGTGGCTCACGAACCTCCTCGCGCGTCTCCTCCGCAGGGGTGGGCAAGCGCCGATCACCTCGATGGAGGAGATACGCCTGCTCGTGGCCTCGGGCCGCTCCGAAGGCGCGCTCGGAACCCGTGTCGCCGACATGATCGAAGGTGCGGCAAGGCTTCGCGAGCTCACGGCGTACGACGTGATGGTACCGCGCGCGCTCGTCGTTTTCCTTTCGGGCGAGCAGACGCTCGAGCAGAACCTCGCGGTGATCCGCAAGACGGGCCACAGCCGATTTCCGTACACGCCCGACGGGAACCTCGACAACGCCAAGGGCGTCGTGCTCGTGAAGGAGCTTCTCTTCGGCCTGCGAGACAGCGAGGACGTGAATCTCGCCGAAATCGTGCGGCCGATGATCGTGATCCCGTCGACCACGCCGCTCGAGCGGCTGCTCCGCACGTTTCAAGAAGAGCGTCGTCACCTCGCGGTCGTCGTCGACGAGTACGGCGGTACCCAGGGGCTCGTCACGCTCGAGGACGTGCTCGAAGAGATCGTCGGCGAAATCGAGGACGAGAGCGACCGCGTCGACCCGAGCATCGTCCGCCGCGGCAAGGACGTCATCGTGTGCCGCGGGCTCGCCGAGACCCGCAAGGTCTTCGAGCTACTCGGCATCGAAGCCGAGACCGAGAGCGTCACGATGGCCGGGTTCGTGGCCGAGCTCGTCGGGCGCGTCCCGCAGGCGGGGGACGCGGTCCAGCAGAACGGTTTCCGCTATAGCGTCATCCGGGCGAGCGCCCGCCGGGCGGAGCGTATCGAAGTGCGAAAACACGCGGAAACTTCCAGCCAGGCGCGTTAAAATCAGCCTTCTCGCGGGAATTTTGGCGTGCGGCGCGCAACGCATCATTGACAGGCCGGCGATCCAGGACAAAGAAGGGGCCCATGAGAACGAATTCCTTGTTTTGGGCGATGAGCTGGGTTGCGGTCGGTTCCTTTGCGATCATGCAGGGCTGCGGTGGGGACGACGACGACGACGGCGGCGACGGTGGTGACGACAAGGGCGGAAGCTCCGGCTCGAGCACCGGCGGTTCGGCGACGGGCGGTTCGGCGACGGGTGGCCGTGGTGGCTCGACCACCGGCGGCTCGAGCACCGGCGGCACCACGACCGGCGGTTCGAGCGGCGCTGCGGGCGCTCCGGGCGGCGCGGGCGGCGAAGACAGCGGCGGCGGCGGCGAAGGCGGCAGCAACGGCGGCGGTGATCGCGCGTCCGTGTGCGCCGACTATTGCTCGACGTACTTCGACGCGGGCTGCTCGGCCTTCGACGGTGGCTTCTACGGTACCGAAGCCGGCTGCCAGACACTTTGCGCAACGTCGGTGTGGGCGCTTGGCGAGGCGGGCGATACGACGGGCAACAGCGTCCAATGCCGCCTGTCGCACGCCGAGCTCGCGGCCGATGCTTCCGACGCCACGATGCACTGCGGCCACGCCGCGGCGGATTCGACGGGTAACTGCGTCCCCTGAGCGGAATGCCGGCGCCTCGCACGCTTGCCGGCTTGGTCTGGCTCGTCGTGCTCGGCGCCTGCTCGGTGCACGAGCCTGAGCTCGAGCGCCGCGGCGGCCCCGTTCCAGACTCCGGGACGACACCGAAACCTCCCTCCTGCGCCTCCGACGGCGCGGGAGGCGAGGGAGGTGTCCCGGCGACGCCGATTCGATTCTGTCAGGCCGAGCGCGTGCTGCGCGAGAGCTGCCAGCGCTGCCATCAGGATCCGCCCGTCCACGGAGCGCCGTTCGCGCTCGTGACGTACGCGGACACGCAACAGCCGTTCTTCGGCGAGCAGCTTCGCTGGGAGCGCATGCGCGAGGTCGTCGAAGCAGACATCATGCCTCCCCTGCGCACTCGGTTGGACCCGCCCGTCGAGCCGCTCAGCTGTGAGCAGAAGGCGACGCTGCTCGGCTGGCTCCGTCAGTGTGCGACCGCGGAAGGGGGCATGGACTGCGAAGGCCGCAGCGATGAGCTCCTGACGTGCGACTGAATGCGCGCGCGTCTTTCACGGATTGTTCCCGCAGCGGAAGCGGCCGCCGTCGTTGCCGGTGGACCTCCGCGGGGATGACGAACAAAGACCGTGCTGACCGTCCGGGGGAACGCCCGGATGTTGACATCTGAACGGCCGAGCAGTATCGAGTGGTCCATCGAATTCGGGCCCTTTGCGGGGCCCCAGAACTCCCCGAACGGGGTTAGCGAGGTCCGTCCCATGGAGGAAAAGCAGAAGTCGAAGAGCCTCGAGCTCGCCATCGCCAGCGTCCAAAAAGAGTTCGGCGAAGGCGCCATCATGCGCCTGAAGGACGGTGAAAAGATCGGCGGGGACGTTCAAGTCATCCCCACGGGATCCATCGGCCTCGACATTGCGCTCGGCATCGGCGGCTACCCCCGCGGCCGCATCATGGAAGTCTACGGCCCGGAGTCCAGCGGCAAGACGACGCTCACCCTGCACGCGATTGCCAGCGTTCAGCGACGCGGCGGTGTCGCCGCCTTCATCGACGCCGAGCACGCGCTCGACGTGACGTACGCTCGGAAGCTCGGCGTGAAGACCGACGAGCTTCTGATCAGCCAGCCCGATTACGGCGAGCAGGCGCTCGAGATCGCCGACATGCTGGTGCGCTCCGGCGCGGTCGACATGGTCGTCGTCGATTCCGTAGCGGCGCTCGTGCCCAAGGCTGAAATCGAGGGCGACATGGGCGATTCGCACGTCGGTCTCCAGGCGCGTCTCATGAGCCAGGCGCTGCGCAAGGTCACGGGCTCGGTGGCACGCTCGCACTGCCTGATGATCTTCACCAACCAGATCCGCATGAAAATCGGCGTGATGTTCGGCAGCCCCGAAACGACGACCGGCGGCAATGCGCTCAAGTTCTACGCTTCGGTGCGTCTCGACGTGCGCCGCATCGGTGCCATCAAGGAAGCGGGCCCGCCCGGCAAGGACATGGTCGTCGTCGGCAACCGCACGCGCGTCAAAGTCGTGAAGAACAAGCTTGCGGCGCCGTTTCGCGAGGTCGAGTTCGACATCCTCTACGGCCAGGGCGTGAGCCGTTCGGGCGAGATCGTCGACATGGCGTCGGATCTCAACATCGTGCAGAAGAGCGGTGCCTGGTTCTCGTTCGACGGCGAGCGCATCGGACAGGGCCGCGACAACGCGCGCATCTACCTCGAGCAGCACCCCGCACTGCTCGAGAAGCTCGAACAGAAGATCCTCGCTGCGAGCGGCATCGCCCGTGGTGAGGCGGCGTCTGCGGCGCCCGCGTCGCCGCCCGCGGAGGGAAAATCCTCGGGAAAAGGCGAAGCTGACAGCGCTCGGCCCACGCCGAACGGCGCGCCCAAGCCCAAACAAAACACTCCGGCGCGGCCGAGCTGAGGACGCTCGCCGCGCTCGAGGGGGGGCGGGGAGGGGAGGCGGGCAGGCGCTCCCGAGGCGGAGGGGTGGATCCCTAATCAATACGAGTGGTTAGGTTCCACCACGCAGCACTTTGGGCGTCGGGGGAGCGCCCTGCCCGATTTCTTTGGGAATTTCGGGGGTCGAGTCGGCCGAAGTGGTGGCGCCACGCGGACTTACGCTAGGCGTTGAAAGCGGGTCGGTGTCTCGGGTCGAGATGCCTGAAATCATTGAAGTTAATGACATTTCTTGACGGGGTCGATCGCGTCCCTTACTTCGATTTCTAAGGACCCGGTTTCCCCATGTCCGCGCACCTCGTACTGCCCTGGCTCGGTGCTCCCGCGAAAACGGGAGGACGCCGCGCTCGCGCGCTCGCGCCGCGCATGGCTCCCGCTGCAGTTCGCATTCCGGGTCAACAGAGCCTCGCGGCATTGCTCGAGTTTCCGTCGGGCCCGCGCATCTTCGTCCACGAAGGCGCTCGCCAGGCGCTCGAGCGGCGGCTCGAGCTTGCCGTGGCCGGACCCGTGAAGCTCGCCGTCACGGACAACCTGCGCCGCATGGTGTCCCAGTCGCGCGAGCGCGGAACCCTACGCGTACGCGTTCACATGATGTTTCTCGGCGCCCCCGAGCGCGTGCGCCAGGCCCTCGTCGACTTCGTCGCGCGGGGTGACGAGCGCGCGTCCGGCGTCGTCGGCGAGTACATCGAGGCGAATTTGTATCGTATCCGGGCGTCGCGCCCGGTGACGGGGCCGCTTCGTACGCGAGGGCGGTGTCACGACCTCGCGACGGTGCTCGCGGCGGTGAACGCGGAGTACTTCGGTGGAGCGCACGGCGAAGTGCTCGTCACCTGGGGGCGTCGGACGCGGCCGCTCGGCGAGAAGCGCGACACCATCAAGCTCGGGAGCTACAGCGCTGAAGAGCGCTTGATCCGTGTGCACCCGGCGCTCGATCGCAAATGGGTGCCCCGCTACTTCCTCTCGTACATCGTCTACCACGAGCTCTTGCACCACATCATCCCGGCCGGGACCTCCGGCAAGCGGGACACCGTGCACCCCCCGGAGCTCCTCCGGCGCGAGCGCGAGTTTCGCCATTTCGAGCGCGCAATCGCCTGGGAACAGCGCAACATCGGGCGCTTGTTGCGGGCAAAGTAGCGGGGGGCAGCGCGCGCGGCGCAAGCCGGAGCGCTAGATCTCGAGCATCACGCCGAATACGAAAGTACTCGTGCCGACTCGCATCACGTTGTCGGAGCCGAAGCCGGCGAGCTCGTTACCGTACCACTCGATGAAGAGCGACGAATGATTGATGCCGATGCCGGCGTCGGCGCTCGCCGCATCGTCGGGGTCGAGCCAGTCGAGGCGGCCCGCGATGCCGAGCGCGTAGGTGAAACCGTACGACGTGTCCTTTCCCGAAACGCCGTCGTCGACCGCCGTCTTGTCGCCGTCTTTCGACCACCAGAACGCGTATCCGAACCCGAGCTTGGCGTACGGGCAGAAGGGGACATGAAGCTTGTCCGCCAGGGCGTCGATGCGCACGACCCCGACGAGGTGGAGCGGAACGATGGTGAGCGTCGTGTCCTGGGCGGAGCGGCCCGAGCCGCTCGTGAGCGGGGCCTTGGCGCTCGAGTTCGTGTAGTGAGCGCCGAAGCCTGGACCCAAGCTCAGAATTCCGGGAATTCGGAAGAGCTGCCAGTCCACCTCGAAGCCGCCGTGCCAGCGTTGCTTCTTGCCGAACGTGTCCTCGTACGGCGTTCCGGTCAGCTTTTCGTCGACGTGGGGCGTGTAGGGACCGACGCGGATTTCGAAAGCCGCGTTCTGGGGCGAGCGCTCGAGGCCTCGGCGTTCGACGCCGCCGTAGGCGCCGAAGTCGTCGATGCCCTGCGCGAGCGCGGCCGGCGCGGTGGCGAACACGGCGAGGAAAGCCAGGGCTGCGGCGAGTTTCACGTGGACCTCCGCGCCGCCGCTCGCGGCCGGCGTCGCCGTGCGATGAACGCGAGCGCCGCGAGACCGACGAACGCCGCCGAACCGAGCGAGCGGGTGGCGCCGAGCGCGCAATAGCCGCCGCCGCCGAGGCCGCCCGCGTCGCGGTAGGCCTCGAAGAAGCCGGTCACCGGCTCGGGAATCGCGCAGTCGAGCTTCGACAGCGGACCGGCGTTGTTGAAGTTGTCGACCGAAGAGACGCCGACGGCATAGAGGACGCCGTTCGTGAGGCCTCCGGCTTGGGCTTCGGTGGTGCTCGCGTTCGTTTGCGTCTTGTACCCAACGGTCGGGATTTCACCCGGCACGAGGTCGTCCGAGGTGCAGCCGTCGGTGGGGGTGCTGCCACCGCCGCCTTCACCTCCCGCGCCCGGCGGCGTGCCTCCGGCTACGTCCGCGTACACGTTGTAGCGGCCGAGAAATTCGTCGGAGGAGTTCGCGTTCCAGGTCACGATGAGAGAGTCTTCGCCGATCCCCGCTTTGACGGAAGAGGGCGCCGCCGGACCGACGAGGTCGTACGACACCGTGTACGTCGCGACGCCGGGAAACAAGTTGCCGCCGGAATCGAGGATGAAGAACCGTAGAACCTCGTCCGTCTTGTCGCTCACGTTGCGGTCACAGACCTCTTCGGTTTGTTCGGTCGTCAGCACTCCCGAACCCTCGCGGAGAATGTCGCGCACCCTGATCTCGGCGGTGATGGCTTGCACGGAGCCGGTGTCGAACACGTCTCCCTGAAAGACCTGCTTGCAGCCCGGGTCGTCCCGCGCTGCTTGGTCTTCGCACAGCACCCCGCCCGTTGCCGCCCAGACGTGCAAGTCGGCGGATTGGGGAATCGTTCCGGTCGAGCCGAGCGTGAAGGTGTAGACGACGTCGTCGAGGCAGTCCCGGCGGTTGATCCATTCGAGGCGGTCGTCGATGTTCTGGCTCGTGCGTTGAACGAGGGTGGGCGTCGGGTTGAGGCCCTGAGCGAAGACCTGCGCGGTCGTCAGCGTGGCGACGAGGGTGACCCCTACGGCGACGAAAAGCGCGGTCCACGAGCGAAGCATCGGACGCTATTCAGCACAGGCCGTGCCAGCCGGCAAACGTCGATGCTTCCGCGGGGATTCCGCCCCACGAACCGCCGCCGCGACGCCAGCCTGGCGCGCCGGGAGTCGGCATTCGCCAATCTGGCAACGCGGCCATCGGCCGGACGAGGCGTAGTACCTTTGGGGGGCCATGAACGAAGCGGACCCTGCGCCGGCGCCGCCCGCGCCGCCCGGTGCGGGGGCGGGTCGCGCACCGAGCGTCACGCGGGCCTCGGCGCCGGTTTGGCTCGGTATCATCGCCGTCATGCTCGGGGCGCTCGGGATGGTGGCCGGCGTCGCTTTCGTTTACCTCTACGCGAAGCGTTTGCCGGCGCCCGCGCCGCCCGCGCTGCCCGCGCCGGCTGCGAGCGTGGCACCCGCCGTCCCGCTTCCGGAGCCGACGTCGGAGCCGCGCGCGTCCGCTC
>DASUTR010000413.1:0-6026 GCA_036374535.1 Polyangiaceae bacterium | reverse complement strand
GAGATCGTCCTGTTCGAGGTCGCAGGCCAAGCCGACCGGGACGAGGTGTACGGCGACGCCACGGGCGGCAGCGCGCCGGCCGAGCTCCAGCGCTTCGCGGGTTTCGCGAGAGCCGCCGCCGCGCTCGTCGAGAAGCGCCGCGAGCAGGGCAAGCCGTTCGAGGTCGTGCACGGCCACGATTGGCCCGGGGCGCTCGTCGCCGCGTTCCTCGCGCCGAGCGTGGCGCCCGTCGTCGCGACGGTCCACGACGGGCGTCGCGCCGGTTTCTTCCCGCGCGCCGCCCTCGAAGACCTCACGCCGGGAATCGAGCTCGGTGAGCGGCCCTCGGCGCTCGCGGTGGGCCTCGCGCGTGCCAGCGCCGTCACGACCGTTTCGGCGACCTACGCGCGCGAGCTTTCCGAGCGCGGCGCGGCGGGCACTGCTCCGTCCGTTTTCGCGCGCCTTTCCGACCCCGCGTTCGGGGTCGAAAATGGGATCGATTACGCCGCGTACAACCCCGCGACCGACTCCGTGCTCGAAGCGCGGTACGACGCCGAAGATCCTTGGGGGAAAGCGCGCACGAAGGGCGCGCTCTTGCGCAAGCTCAGGCTCGATCTCGACATCGGGCGGCCGCTCGCCGTGTTCGCCGGGTCGCTCGGCGAGGAGAGCGGCGCCGATCTCGTCGTGGAGGCGCTTCCGAGTCTGCTGAAGAACGACCTCGCGGTCGTCGTCGCGGGAAGGGGGAGCGCGTCGCTCGCCGCGGCCATCCGCGCAGCGTCGGACGAGCGCCCCGAATTGCTCGCATTCGTCGAAGAGGACGACGACGAGCTCCTGCGCCGCCTGCACGCAGCGGCCGACCTCGCGCTCGTGCCCGCACGTTACTCGCCCCACGCCTTCTCGGCGAAGCTCGCGCAACGCTACGGAGCGCTTCCCGTGGCTCACGCGACGGGCGGGCTCGTCGACGCCGTCGTGGATTGCGACGCCGAGCTCGAAACGGGCACCGGATTTCTCTTCGATCGTCCGACGTCCGCGTCGCTCGTGGCGGCGACCGAACGGGCACTCTCGGCCTACGCCTCCGAAGCAGGCTTCGCGCGTCTCCGCCGGCGCGCGATGCGCCTCGATCTCGCGTGGGATCGCCCTGCTCGCCGCTACGCACAGATCTACCGCCGAGCGATCGAAGGCGGCTAGACGAAGCTAGCGCTCGTCGCGGGCGAGATCGAGCGACGCCCTGAGCCAGTACGCTCGGCAAACGCAGAGCGCGAAGGCGACGGTTTGATGGGTCAGGGTGACGAGCGCGAGCCGCCAGGCTCCGGGTCGCGAAACGTCCAGCATGCCCGTCACGACGGCTCCGACCGCGACGAGCGAGAACGAGGCGAGCGCGGGGACGAGCCAGCGCGAGAGCGCCCGGCCCGGGGCGCGGCCGAAGCTCGAAAGGCCCGCGAAGAGAGCCGCTTTCGAGTCGAGGTCGTCACGAACGACGGCCGCGCGTCCGAGGTCGCGCACGATGCCGACCGCCAGGGACGCGATCACGCCGAGCGAGACGGCCGCGAGCCACGCGAGATCGGCGCTTCGCGTCGTCGCCGAGCTCATCGCGTCGCGTAGCGCTCGGGCCACCGAGAACGTCGCGATCATGAGGGTCGTCTGAGCGAGCACGGCGAGCCCGCTCAGGGCGATCAGCGCCGGCAAGTGCGAGAAGGCGCGCGCGAAGGTGGCGGCGAGCGTCTCGCGCTCGGCGCGCGCGAGTGACACGAGGAGCGCCGCATGCGGCACGAGCAGGAGCCCACCGAGCAGCACGGCTGCGCCGAGCGACGAGGCGACGTGCGCCGGCAGCGCGGGCGCGAGGACGCGCGTGATCTCGGCGAGCACGAGACCGCCCGGCTCGAAGAGCAACCGATCCCCCTCGGGAAAGCGTCCGAGCCCCGTGCTCGCCACGACGGCGGTCGTCGGCAGCGCGAGGAGCCACGCGGCCGCGGCATGGCACGCGAAGTAGAGCGTTACGGCGAGCGGCCGCGCGAGGGGCGACACGGCGGCTTCACGCGTCATGGTGCGAGCGCGCCGAGCAAAAGCTCGGTGAGATAGACGCTGCGCTCGAGCGTGCGGAGCGGAGCCGAGGTGTCCGCGGCGACGGCGTTGTTCAACAGATCGTCGTCGAGGAGCACGCGGTGGTCGGGATCGATGCGGGCGAAGGCGAGCGGCGCGGTGCCCTGGAACTCGACGACGCGGTGCGTGCCATGTCCGTCCCAGTGAACGCGCGTGCGCGCGCCGTCGGCGTCCACGAGCTCGATTTCGACGGGCAACTCGAGCTCGCCGTGCCGGAAGACGACGACTCGGCCCCGGAAGCGGCCGCCCGTCGCCGGCGTCACTGGCACGGTGGTGCGTCCGCTCTTTTGGTCGAAAATGCCCCCCGGAGTGCGCTCGGGCGCCGTTTGCAGCTCGCGCACCACGTAGTCCACGCGGCCGCGTTTCACGAGCGCGAGCTCGAGGACCCTCGCCGCGTCGTCACCGACCTCGGCGCGGACGGCGCCGAAAAACGCGTCGGGGCCGGGGTGAGCGAACCTGTGCTCGCGCGCGTAACGGCCGACGGCGCGCTCCACCCGCCCGCGGCCGTAGACTCGCGCGAGCGTCTCGAGGGCGATGCCGGTTCTCGAATAGACGAGCGCGGCGAGCGAGCCGAAGCCCGGAAATGACGCGGCGGCGGTCGCGACGGGCACGTCTCCGGACCGGCGCGCCGCAAAGATGCGCGCAAGGCTCGTCGCGGAGACCTCGAGCCCGAAGCCGCGAAACGCCGACCCTTTCCCGTAGAGCGCTTCGAGCGCGTCGAGCTCCGCGTAGGTCGTGATGCCTTCGTCGAGGAACGGATAGCGCGACTCGTCGGTCGCGACGATGCCGTAGAACCACTGGTGCAAGAGCTCGTGCAGCGTCACGCTCTCGAGCGCGCGTGGCCCGATTAGCCCCGTGTACCAGGGGCCTCCGGTCGTGATGAGCGTCGGGTACTCCATGCCGCCCGCGGCCGCCGCGCCGTCGGGAGGATGAACGACCGTGAGCGTCGGGTACGGGTACTCGCCGTACAGACGCGAGAAGCGCGGGAGCGCCTTCCGGATCGCTGAAAGCTCGAGCTCGGCGCTTCCGGCTCCGTCCGGCGGATGAAGGACGCGCACGTCGACGGCGCCCACCCGGGCGCGCTTCTCGCGGAATTCGGGCCACGCGACCCACGCGAAATCGTGCACGGGACCCGCCTGATACCGCTCGACGCGCCGTGCCCCACGCCGTGTCGAGTCGACGAGACGACCGGTCGCACCGACGACCGCATCGGCGGGCACGTCGAGCGTCACGTCGTAATCGCCGAAGTCGGCGTAGAACTCGGCTTGCGGGTGAAACGAGAAGTGGGCCCAGGTGCCGTCCTCTTCGAGCCGAGCGAGCTTCGGAAACCACTGCGCGACGAAATGAAACGAGCCGTCGTGACCAGTCCGTTCGACGATGACGGGCAGCGCGGCCGAGAACGTCACCTCGACGTTGAGGGTTTCGCCGGGCTCGACCGGACGGGGGAGGGGCAGCAGGACGTCCGTCTCGTCGTTCGGGTCGTCGGGCGTGCCCGGCGTGCGCGCCGGCCAGAGATCCGTGCCGAGCTCGCGAACGAAGAAGCGCTCGACGTCGATGTAGCCCCAGTGCTCCGCGCGCGCGCCGCTCCGCCCTTCGTCGAACGGGGAGCGCAAGAACAGCGAGCGCTGATTCTTGAACGCGTTCAGATAGAGGTGCACGTAGAGCTCGCGCACCGCGACGCGCGACGCGTTCCGCCAGCGGATCGTGCCCGTGGCGGTGACGCGATGCGCTTTCTCGTCGAGGCGGGCCGCGAGCGTGTAGGAAGCGATGCGCTCGGGTGCCGGAGCGGGTCCGGTGCGCCCGGCGGGACTCGGGGCAGGGCTCGAGGGCTCCGCGGCGTCCGCGCTTCCGGGCGCCGCGGGCGCGGCGGGAAGCTCGGCGCGGGCGACGGCTCCCGCGAGCGCAAAGCCAAGAATGCCGAGAGCGGCTTCGACGAGCTTCGTTCGGGTCGCCACGAGCTTGGGAACGAGCCTTGGGCGGCTAACGCCGTTCGGCGAGTGCGATCACGCGTTGATCGAGGAGCTCGTAGAGAATGCGGAGCGCGTCGAGGCGCGGCATGCCGCTGATGTCGAGCAGCTCTTCGATGGTCGAGTGCCCGTCGACGAGCGAAAGCAAGAACCCGGCGCGGTGATCGAGCGAGAGCCATCGGATCTGGTCGTTCGGAACCGCCACGCGTACCGCCTGTGCGGGCGACCCGAGCCGCGCGAAGTACATCTGCGACAGCACCTCGGTGCACCGCTCCTGGCAGCGCCGAGCCTCTTCGTGGTCCGGGGTCCTCTCGAGCAACGCGCGGGCTACGACGAGCGCGCCCGTGAAGTCCCCCGTCGCATAGCGATCGCGCATGCCGAGCACTTCCGGGCTCGGCTGCGGAGCCGACGCCGGACCTAGCGCCGCCCGCGGCGGGGACTCGGGCGCCGGGCGCGACAAGGCGAATGGAACGGGCGAGGGTTCGTGAACGGGCGTCGGCGAGGCGGGCAAGGGCTCGCGAAGCGGCGCCGTCACTCGCCTGCTTTCCGGCTCGGGGAGCGGGGCTTCGAGCGCGTCGGACGGAGATCCCGGCGCGGGCGCGGGTCTCGGCTCGATATCGTCGAGCTCGAGCTCGAGGACCGGGCGCTTCGCGCCGTAGACGCGGCGTTTGCCGGTTTCCTTCCACGGATCGGCTCCCTTCTGGCTCGCCGCGCCCGGCGCCGCGCCGCTCGGCTCCTCGGGCTTTGCGCTCCTCGCGGGCAATCGCGTCGATTCCGCGGGCCGGCCGAGCACCGGCGGGAGGTCGTCGTCCGCGAACGGCTCGCGAAAGCTCGGCGAGGCGTCGTCCTCGGTGCGCTGGTGGAGGCCGGAAACGGGGTCGTCCGCCGCCGGCGGGCGCGCGAGCGCCGCGTCGGGAACCTCGCCCGGGACCGCCGTCACGCGGTCGAAGACGCTCGGATCCTCCTCTTCCGTTCCGTCGAGTTGTTCGAGCTCGAGCGGATCCGGAAAGGAGCTCATCTTGCCGCGATCGCCCGCCACGCTCCCTCTAGCTCCTCGAGACGACACCCTTGAACATGCGCAGGGTTCGACCGAGTTGTTCGACCTGGGCCTCGACGGCCGCCGTGTCCTTCGCCGCGATCGCCGCGCGAGCGCGCTCGACCGTCGAGCGCGCCTTGGCGAGGGCGTCGCGGCCGAAGTCGGCGGAACCGACCACGCGCTCGATTTCGGGGAAGAGCCGTTCGATCTCGGCGACCAACGTTTCGGCTTCCTGCTTCTGGCCTTCGAAGCGTTCGTCGGTGCGGCGCTCGACCATGTAGTCCTGCGCGCTCGCCATCATGTTCTTGATTTCGTCCTGCGTGAGACCGCTCGTGGCCGTCACCTGGATCGATTGAGCCTGGCCGGTCTCGAGGTCCTTGGCCTGGACGCTCACGATGCCGTCGCTGTTGATCTCGAACGTCACCTCGATCTCGACTTGACCCTTCGCCGCCCGCCGCAGCCCGGTGAGGATGAACTCGCCGAGCAACTCGTTTTCGTCGGCGCGCGCGCTCTCGCCCTGCAAAACCAGGATTTTTACCGCCGTTTGCTCGTCCCGGCTCGTCGTGAAGGTCTTCGTGCGCGCCGTCGGGACGGTCGTGTTCTGCGGAATGAGCTCTTCGAAATGGCTGCCGAAGGTCATGATGCCGAGCGCGTGCGGCGTCACGTCGAGCAAGATCATGTCCTGCTTCTCGCGCACGAGCGCCGCACCCTGAATGCTCGCGCCGACGGCGACGACCTCGTCCGGATGCACGCTCTGGTTCGCTTCGCGGCGGAAGAACTCCGTCACGGCGCGCTGGATGGCCGGCATGCGCGTCATGCCGCCCACGAGAATCACGTCTTCGATTTCCCCGACCGAGAGCCGCGCGTCCGTGAGCGCCTGCCGGCAGATGTCGACGGTGCGCTCCACGAGGTCGTTCGTCAGGCTCTCGAGCGTCGCGCGGTCG
>DASUTR010000412.1:0-4736 GCA_036374535.1 Polyangiaceae bacterium | reverse complement strand
ACGCCGATGCGCGGCGCCGAGAGATCGCCCACGACGCGCGCGCCGCTCTCGAGCATGACGGCTTCGGTGGCGCGCACGTCGCCCTGAACGGCGCCGGAGATCGTCACGAAGCCACCCGTCACGTCGCCTTTCACGGCGCCGTCCTCGCCGATCACGAGCTCGCCCGTGACGCTCACGTCGCCCTCGACGCGTCCGAAGATTTCGAGTGCGCCGGTTCCGCGCACGTTGCCGCGCACTACCGTCGAGCGTCCGAGCACCGAACCCTGGGGCATCTCACACGTCCATGTCGACGTTGCCCTTGAACGAGGCTCCGTCCGCAATGGTCAGTCGGGCCGCTTTCACGTCGCCGACGAGGCGCGCGCCGGCCTGCAAATCGACGCGCTCGTGCGCCGTCACGTTGCCGGTGACCTGGCCCGCGATGGTCAAGCTCTGGGCGAACAGGTTCGCCTCGACGATGGCCGAGCTGCCGATCATCACGGCGTCCGTCGTCGACAGCTTGCCGCGTACGCTGCCCTGCACGACGACCTCCTCCTCGCTCACGACCTCGCCCTCGATGCTGAGCCCTTCTGCGATGACGCTGCCGGCCATGGTCGCTGGCCTTCGACGCTAGTACCCCGACGTCGAAATGGGAAGCCGAGTCCGAGCGCGGGTGGCGGAAGCGGCCGCGGCTAGCGAGGCTTGCTCGCGGCGAGGATCTCGCCCGAGCGCGGCACCGAGCGCAAGAGTCCGGTCGCGTAGAGCGTCGCGCGCTCGGCCGGCGAGAGATCACCTTCGCGCCCCGCCGTGGCCGAGGCGAGCAAGAGCGCCGCGGCGACGCTCAGGTTCAAGCTCTCGACGAAGCCGCGCATCGGGATGCGAACCGCGCGCGTCGTCGCGTCCTCGAGCGCGGCGCGGATCCCGTCGTGTTCGTTGCCCATCACGAGGCAAAGCCTAGGGATGCGCGCGAGATCCTCGGGAACGAGCTCGCCGCGAGGGTGCGTTCCCACTAGCTCGTAGCCGCGCTCGCGGAGCGCACGGGTCGCGCTCTCGGGGGTCGTGTACGTGACGACCGACACCCAGCGCTCCGTGCCGCGGGTCACCTTGCGACCGAGCGCAAACTCCTGATCGCGCGGGACGACGTGGAGCTCGGGTACGCCGAACGCGTCGCACGAACGCAGGACCGCGGCGGCGTTGTGCGGATCGTTCGGTCCGTCCATCAGGAGCGTCACGCTGCCGATGCGCGCGTCCACTCGCTCGGCGATGGTGCGAGCGCGTCGTTCCTCCGCGAGCGGTTCGAGCAGGGCGACGACGCCCTCCGCCGTCCAGCCCGGCGGGAAGCGGGGACGGTCGGAGAATAAATGACCGTCTACGAGATCTACGGGCGTACGACGCATCGAGTTTCAGGGAGCGGCCGGGAGCGCTCCTACCGCGTCGGACGCGCCGTGGCGAGGTCGTCCGGCCGGGGCCACCCATTGCCTCTTGCCGCATCCGCATTATGTTGAGCCCCGTTGGAGGCAAGATGGCTTCGGAAAAGGTCCAGGTATTCAACGATCTCAACTTCGACACCGAGGTGCTCGGTTCCGAGCTCCCGGTGCTCGTGGACTTCACCGCTACCTGGTGCGGCCCCTGCAAGCAGCTCTCGCCGATCGTTGACCAGCTTGCCACCGAGCTCGAAGGCAAGGTGAAGGTCGGCAAGCTCGACGTCGACGACTCTCCCGTCACCGCGGGCAAGTACGGGGTGCGCGGCGTTCCCACGGTCATGGTGTTCCACAAGGGTCAGCGCGCCGCTCAGCACGTCGGGCTCACGACGAAGCAGAAGCTTCTCACGCTCGTCGAAGTGTGAGACTAGGGCTCGGGCTCCTCGCCGCGCTGCTGCTCGCTGCGTGCAGCTCGCGCGAGCAGGGCCGATCGCGCGCCGTTACGCCGGCCAAGGTCAGCGCGCTGCCGACGTACGAGTCGCCGGCGAGCTGGCGCTACCATCCGCACGTCGTCGCTGCGATGCGCACCCGCGCCGAGCTCGTACCCGGGCGGGTGCTGCTCGCGGGCGCACGCGGCGAGCGCTGGTTGCTCGACGTCGGGGCGGGGCGGCTGGAATCCGCCGTGCCGGCCCCGGAGGAGCTCGTCGCGATCCTATCCGGGCCCGCGTCGAGCTATTCGTTCGTAGGCAAGAGCGGCGCGACTTACCGTGCCGACGACCCGCTCGGACGTTTCGTCGCGTCGACGGCGCCCTTCGAACCGCTCGCCGAGGTTGCGGGTGAAAATCGCGTCCTCCTCGCCGTGCGGCGCGACCGAAGGCTCGTTCGCAGCCTCGACGCGGGCGCAAGCTTCGCCGAAGTCGGACCGCGTGACGTGGCCTTCGCCGACGTCGAGCTCGACACGTTCGGCAACGCGCTGGCGCTCGGCTTCCCGGAGTCTCTCTATCGGAGCGGCGACGGCGGCGCGACGTTCCAGCGCCTCGACGTGCCGACGCGCGGTGCCGTGGGCCTCGAGCGCGATCTCGCGACGGGCTCGATCCGGGTGCTCACCGTGCTCGGCCCGCTCGCGTTCACGCCGGACGGCTCGCTCGCGCCGGCGTCGCCAGCAGCGGCCGACGCGCTGCCGAAGGGGATTCGGCCGCTCGCGGGTCCCAACGCAGGCGCGTTCGCGGAGGGGCGCGCCGCGTGGGCCGGCCCGGGCTACGTCGAAGCGCGGAGCGTCGACAGCCGCCTCGGAACGTGGGCGCTCCTCGGCGGGCCGCTCAAAGGTCCGCTCGTCGCGCGTCCGCTCGTGGAGGCCAAGGGATGCCGTGCCGTCCGCCTCGCAGGCTACGAGCGGTACCTGCGGCTCGCGTGCTTTCGCGGCTCGCCCGAGCTCACGCAAGAGATCGAGCTTTTCGAGAGCAGCAACGCGGGTGCCTCCTTCGCCCGCCAGAAGCCGGACGTGTATGCGCGTCTGGGCGAATTTCGTATGGCGGTCGGCGCGGGAGGCGCGTGGCTCGTCACGGGCGCATGCCCGCCGAGCACCCAATCGCCCGGCTGTGCGCCGTCGGGGATCCTGCACCTTCGCCCGGCGACTCGGGGTGCTCTCGCGGCGAGCGCCGGCGCCGGCGGAGCGCCGGCGGCGGGTGCGGCTCGGCGCTGGGAGCTCGCCGTCTCTGCGGCTCCAGGCCTTTCCGACAGCGCGCTAGCGTTGACGTTCGGCGCGGACGGCACGAGCGCCTTCGCCGCCGCACGAACGACGAAGGGCGCGGGCCTCGCCCTTTTCGCCTCGACCGACGGCGGCAAGAACTTCGAGCCGCGTGAGCTCGGCGGTCGCTTCGATTCCGGTGACGAAACGGCCGGACGCGTCACGTTGAGTCCCGCGGCCGACGGAACACTCGCGCTCGTCGCCGTGCGAGGCGCGAACGCGGCGCTGTTCGTCGCCGACGATCAAGGCCGCGTCATCAGCGCGTCGGCTCCGCCCGAATCGGCGCTCGTGGGCGCTGCCGGCCTGTCGGCGATCGCCGTGACGGCCGACGGTCGCGTCTTCGAGTCGCTCGACGGAGGGGCGGGTTGGGAGCCGGCCGGGAATCTTCCGGCCGTGCTTTGCGACGGCTCCGGGTGCGACGTTCCCGTCGCCTGCTCGACGTTCGGCTGCGTCGTGGGCGACGAGCTCACGCGCGTGGGCTGGGGGGTGAGCGACTTGCCCGAAGTCGGCCCGTTTCGTTCCGCGAGCCGAGCAACGCGCGCGAGCGCTGCGTCGCGCCTCAAGACGCCGATTGCGTGCTCGCTCGCGCCCGGACCGTTTCGGCCGCTGCCCGGCGTGAGCGAGCTCCCGGGTGCGAGCCAAGCGGCTCTCGGGGACGCCGCTTGGTTCGCCCTCGGCGTCGACGCGGGGACTGCTTCGGCGACGCTCTACCAAGCGCGCGGTGGGCCGCGACCGCGTGTCGATGCGGTCACGCTGCTCGGCCCCGTCCCCGACTCCGGTCGCTACGCGGTGGCGGTGATGGACCAAATCGAGGGCGGAGCGGCCCTGCGCTACCCCGTGCCGGATATGCGACCGGGGGCGCGGCTGCGCGACGTCGAGGTCGCCTGGCAAAATCTGTTCGAGCGAAAGCTCGTGCGCGCGCGCGTCGCGGACGGCGGCGAGTACTTCCCGGGCGATTTCACGCGCGTCGATCGGCGCAACGTCGCACAAACCGCCGAACCGGATCTCATGAGCATCGGCGAGCGGGGCCTCTACCTGCGGCTCCACGCGTCGCCCACGAAGCCGTCGCTCGCGGGAAGCCGGCAGCCGACGCTATTTCTCGACGGCAAGAGCGTGCAGTCCTTGCCGCCCATCGTCTATCCCGCCGGCGTCGTTCCGGGCGGTATCGACGAGATGGCGCACGTCGGGGACGCGCACGTGTCGCTCTACTACGTGCGACCGGGCCTCGCCGTCGTGAGGGGAGCGCTCGAGCAGGGAGCGTTCCGCTTCGACGCCGTGACGATCGGCATGCCGAATCCTCAGGCGTTCGGTCTCGAGCAAGTCGTTCGCACGACGTACGTTCAGGGGCGCGCCGCGTTCCATCTCGAGTGGGTTGACCCCGCCACGCAAGCGGCCGAGGCGCGTGTCTTTCCGCTGCGCGCGAGCGGCGCGCTCGTCGATGCGCCCCTCGGCGTGCCGACGCTGCGCGATCTCGCCGAGCGACCCGCGCCCTGTTCGGCCGGGATACGCGACGCCACGCCGCGCATCATCGGTCGCGCCCTGCCGGGCACACGTCACCCCGTCGTCGTGAGTGATCCCATCGATCCGCCGCG
>DASUTR010000411.1:0-2439 GCA_036374535.1 Polyangiaceae bacterium | reverse complement strand
CGCGTTCGAAACCGCGACCGCTCGCGCGCAGTCCGGCCCTTCGAGCCGGCATTCGTCTGGCGGAGGGCCGCTTCGAGGTGCTGCGTTGGCTCGGTGAGGGCGGCATGGGTGTCGTCTACGAGGCGTTCGACGCCGAGCGCCGGCAGCGCGTCGCGCTGAAGACGCTCACGCACTTCGACGCGAGCGGCATCTATCGTCTCAAGAACGAGTTTCGCGCGCTCGCCGACGTGAGTCACCCGAACCTCGTTCGGCTACACGAGCTGTTCGCCGACGCGCACACCTGGTTTTTCACGATGGATCTCGTGGACGGCCAGCCCTTCGACGACTGGTGCGCCGCGGAGAGAGAACGAAAGGCCGGCGCGGAAAGCGGAACGTCGCCCTGGCTCGAACGGCTGCGCACGGCAGCGACCGAGCTCGTGGCAGCCGTGTCCGCCATCCATCGCGTCGGCAAGCTGCACCGCGACTTGAAGCCGTCGAACGTGATGGTGCGGCGCGACGGCCGCGTCATCGTGCTCGACTTCGGGCTCGTCGCCGATCCCGAGCTCGGAGGCACCGGACAGACGCTGCTCGACGGCGTGCTCGCCGGGACGCCCGTCTACATGGCGCCGGAACAAGGGGCGGGAAGCGGCGCCACGCCGGCGAGTGATTGGTACTCGCTCGGCATCCTGCTGTTCCAGTCGCTCACGGGCCGCCTGCCGTTCGAGGGCTCGATCGCGCAGATGTTCGCGGCCAAACAGACGCGCGAGGCGCCGCGCGTCACCGAGCTCGCCCCCGAGACCCCCGAAGATCTGAGCGCTCTCTGCGCCGATCTCCTCGCGCGCGATCCGCACCGGCGACCCGACGCCGCGCGGCTCGCCCGTGAGCTCGGCAGCGCTTCGGCCGTCTCGTCGCTTCGAGACAGCGTGCCCGCGGGACCGGACCTCGAGCTCGTGGGGCGCGACGCGGAGCTCACGACGCTGCGCGAAGCCTATCGCGTCTCGCTCAGGGCGGGACATCCCGTCGTCGTGATGCTCGAGGGTGAAAGCGGAATCGGCAAGAGCACGCTGATGGCGAAGTTTCTCGAGGAGCTTCGTACCCAGACGCCCGCCGTGATCCTGCACGGACGCTGCTACGAGCGCGAGACGATGCCGTTCAAGGCGTTCGACGCGGTCGTCGACGACCTGTCTCGACACTTGCGGCGGCTCTCCCCCGAAGAGTCGGCGGCGCTGACGCCGCGCGAGGCCTGGGCGATCTCGCAGCTGTTTCCCGCGCTCGGCAGAGTTCCGTCGTTCGCGGTGGCGCCCGGTCGCGCCGGCGCCGAGCCGCAAGAGGTTCGACGCCGCGGTTTCGTCGCGTTCGGCGAGGTGCTCGGACGGCTCCGCGATCGCGCGCCGCTCGTGTTGCACATCGACGACCTGCAGTGGACCGATCGCGATTCGGTGACGCTGCTCATGCACGTGCTGCGTCAGGGCGACGCGCCGCCGCTCTTGTTCGTCGGTAGCCGGCGCGACGGCATCTGCGAGCTGCTCGACCCGCTCTACGACAAGCTGCCGAGCGACATCCGTCTCGATTTCCGCAGGCTCTACCTCGGGCCGCTGTCGACCGAAGTGTCGCTCGGCATGGTGGGCTCGAAGGCGCCGCCGGCGATCGTGGAAGAAGCGCGCGGTAACCCGTTTCTCTTGCGCGAGATCGCGCGGCGCGGCCTCGACTTCGGCGGTGACCGCACGCGCTCGCTCACCGAGATCTTGCTCGCGCGCTGCCGCGCGCTGCCCGAGGACGCGCAGCGGCTCTTGCGCGCCATCGCGCTCTCCGCGGGTACCGTGCCGCTCGACGTGGTCGTCACGGCGGCGGGCGTCGAGCCGCGGGTCCTCGACGCGCTGCGCGACGCGCAGCTCGTGCGCCAGGGCGCTCGTCTCGGTGAAGTCGAGTGCTATCACGACAAGATTCGCGAAGCGCTCGCCGCGTCGCTCACTCTTGCGCAGGGGCGAGCGCTGCACGGCGACCTCGCGCGCGCTTGGGAATCCACGAATCGCTCCGATCCCGCGCAACTGTCGCTGCACCACGAGGGCGCGGGAGAGCGCCAGCGCGCCGCCGAGCTCGCCGCGGAAGCCGCGGAGCGCGCGCGCCGGGTGTTCGCCTTCGAGCGGGTGGTGCAGCTTCTCACGCGCGCCCTCGAGCTCGGCAGCTTCGATCGCGGCACCGCGCAGCGGCTGCGCGTGGCGCGTGCCGACGCACTGTCGCTCACGGGGCGCAGCCGCGAGGCGGCCGAAGCCTGCGTCGCCGCCATGCGCGACTCGGGCGGCGACGAAGCGACGGACCTCGCGCGGCGTGCCGGGGGCTTCTACCTTCAGGGCGGCTGGCTCGAAGAAGCGATTCCGCTCGTCAACCGCGGCCTCGAGCCGCACGAGCTCAAGATTCCGCTCACCGAACGCGGCGCGCTCGCGACACTCGCCTGGGAAC
>DASUTR010000410.1:0-7625 GCA_036374535.1 Polyangiaceae bacterium | reverse complement strand
CCGGCGTCGAACATCCGCTTGCCCATGACGCTCGCGCCGGTGCGGTCGAACGTCTGCCGCGCGACGTCGTTGTCGAGGCCTTCCTCCCCACCCTCGCCGAACTTCAGGTTCTCCCGGAAAAAGCGCAGCGGGAACGCCCACGCTTGCAGTTCCGACCACTTCGACAGCCAGCGCCGGACGCGCGGATCGTCTCGCTTTTCGGGCGAGAAGACGTCCTCGTACGGCACGGCCTCGGGGGCCATGAAACCGTCGAGGGACATCGTCACGCTGAAGAACACCTTTCCGGCCATCAGCTTTTCGTTCCCTTCGAAGTGAGCTCGGCGACGTAGGTCGCGAGGTTCTGCAGGGTCTGCTCGCCACCCTCGATCGCGTGGTACTTCTCCACCGCTTGGTCGCGGAGTTCCTTGGTGGGGAACACCGTTCGCATGACGAGCCGGGTCTCGTTGCCGGCCGGTTCGAAGCTCAGGACGGACTCGAAGGCGTTGGGGTCGTCGCGCGATTCGCCGTGCAAGAGCGCGATCCGCTCCCCCGGCACGATCTGCCGCCAGGTGATCCACTCCTGGTAGTCCGTCCCATCCGGCCCGTGCATCACGAAGTCCCAGATCCCCCCGACGCGGAACTCGAACGACCGCGTGGTCGTGGAGAACCCCTCCGGTCCCCACCACCGCGAGAGGTGCCGGACCTCCGTGAACGCTTCGAACACCAGCTCCCGCGGTGCGTTGATGATCCGGGACACCACGATCTCGCGATCCGCGGTCGCGTGTTCGGGCTCGCTGCCGCTACCGGGCGCCGCCATCTGGTGCTCCCTTCCGCCTTGTCCGTTTCAGGTCCTGCACGTACTCGTCCAGCCGGTCGAAGCTCCCAGCAAAAAACCGCTCGAAGCCGCCGAGCCACGCGTGCACGGGCCGGAGCCCGCGGGCGTCCAGTCCGTAGAGCCGCTGCTTTCCCGCCCCACGGACCCGCACGAGCCCGACCTCACGGAGTACCCGCAGGTGCTTGGACGCCTGCGGCTGGCTCATCCCGAGCTCCCGCGCGACCTCGGTCACTGGACGCTCGCCGCGCCGCACCAGGACCAGGATTTCGCGCCGCTGCGGCTCGGCGATCGCGTTGAACGCGTCCGAGGTCGTTGCCGCGCGAGCCATGGCGCCATCATATGCCTATATAGGCATGTGTCAAGCGGCCTCGAGAACACCAATGTGTGAACGCTGCGAGCGAGTTGAACGGGTAGCAGCGACGGATCAACGATCGGTCTCGCTACCATTCGAAGCGGAACCCAAGATGGGAACACGGGCTCAGCGCGCTGATTCTCTGCTTGCTATGGCTGCTCCACCAAATTCCTACCTTACGGGGGGCAACGGACGCCCAGACATCGATCTCCCAGGTGCAGCTGAACAGTAGGCAGCTGCGATGTTCCATCATGACGGAACCCGCGCGGTTGAAATCACCTTCGAATTGCAGCCAAACCGTGTTGTCGCCTTGAAGGTCAAAAGCGCCGCTGTTGTAGCTGCCTTGGTTCGCCTGACAAAAGCGGCCGCTATTCGGGCCGCCCGGGCAGTAGTTGTTGAGAAACCACTGCCCGCCCCAACCGTCTCCATAAAAATCCGCACTGCAGGCCACCGCCTGCCGAATCCGCACGGGTTCAACGTCGACGTCCTCGTCCGCCTCGTCGCTGGCGTAAAGCTCGTTTTCGGCTTCGGTGCGCTTACGGATCGCGTCGCGGGCGTCGGCTTCCAAGAGCGCGACCGGGACCACCTCGTCGGGCCGAAGCTCCTGAAAAATCGCCGCCATTCCGTGGGAGTGTTTGTGCCGTGGTAGACGAGGTTCCGTGGGAATGTCCATGGAGTACACCTCGCGAACGATCGTCCCACCCGAGTCGAGCTCGAAGAAGTCGACGCGGTGATGTTCGGAAAGCGCGACGGACTTGAGGAGGGTCCCCCGCACTCCGTGCTCCAAATCCGAGGGTTCCGACTCGGCTCCTTGGGAACCGGCCGGATCTACGTCGATGGACGCCGATTCCGCCGCGCCACATCCAAGCGCGACGGCGGACGAGACTACGACAACGAGAAGACTGCGAGTCAGATTCATGTTGGGCTCCTCTCTCGGTTCGTCCCTCAGCTATCAAGATCCGGCGGGCACGCGCCATGGTCATTGAGCCGACGAACGGGCGCTCATGGCGCGACTCGGCGCGAGCTGACTAGCTCGGACGCGGAGCAATCGGCGCCTTCGTATGCCGCCCCCATGCGACGAACAGCGCCAACGCGACCAGAAAGAAATTGAAGGGCGTATTGGCCGCCTCGCCTCGCAAGACGTGAAAGACGATCGCACCCACCATCAAGGCGACGCATCCGAGCGCAGCGAGCACCGTCAACCCGGGCCGAATGCGCGTCAGCGAAGGAACGAGGACGCCGACGCCAGCCAGAATATCGAAGAGCGCCGTAGCGTAGAGAAAGCTCGGCGACACCTCTCCCATCCACGGCATCTTCGCCGCGAGCTCGGGAATCGGCGTCGCTATCTTCCAGAACCCCGTCCCCACGAACGTCAGCGCCAAAAGCCCCTGAACGATCCAGAGCGCGATGCCGAGCCCCTTCGAATGCCGTGTACCTTCGGTACGTCCGTCGCCGCCACGTGCATCGGTCGCGTGCATATGGCGACTCTACCGCCAAAAGGACCTGGCCGCGCGGCGGAGAGCGTCGACACGTCGGGCGACGGCCAGGGGGCAAGCGCCCCAAGGAGTACGCCGTCGGTCAAGGTGAGCCCGGCGGGCAGGCTTTGCCGAGCTGCTTCGCGAGCAGGCGCGCCACGCAGGGCGCCTCGTCGAGGGGCGCGTACGCGGACGAGAGGTGCAGCACCGAATCGAGCACGGGGCCGCTCTCGCCGGCACGGAAGCGGTACTCGCTGATCGTCTGGTATTCGCCCGCGATGCCCGCCCTGCACGTCGTTGCCGCCGCCGCCTGCTCGGCGTGGCGGGGTTCGGAGCGGCAGGCGAAGATTTCGTTCATGGCGATGCACTCGCGCAGGCGCGCGCGTTCGTTTTCGAGCGCCGCTACGGCTTTCTTGCCGCAAAGATGTTGCCCCCGCTTGGTGACCGTGTCGCCCGCGACGCACGTCACGATGTTCACGCCGCGCTCGGGATCGACCAGGCGCTTGAACGGCGCTTTACCGTTCGCAAGCCGTCGCAGGAGCGTCTCGTCGGCGCCGGAGCTCTTCCCTGCGTCGGGCGCCGGCCTCGGGGCGCTCGGTTTCCACACGGGTCCGGCGTCCTGGTCGGAACAGCTCGTCGGCTCCACGAGCACGGCGCTCTCCACCTGCTTCGGGCCGACGCCGTCCACCCACAGCGCGGCGGCGAGGACGGGCCCACGCGGCGACCGCCAGAAGCCGAGCCCGAAGTTCGCCTGCCCCCCGCCGTTCGACGCGCGTACGTCGAACAGACACACGTCGAGGTCGACCCGCGGACTGCAGCGCGGCGCGCCTGCATCCTGGAACCGAAGGGTTCTCGCCGCCGCATCGAGAAACAACGGCACCGCCGCGCCGCAGACACGCAACGCCCCCTCGCCATCGCGAATCACGAATCCCCGCGCGCCGTCTGCCAGCGACCCGAGAGCGAGCTCGCCCTTCATCACGCGCGAAAGCCGCGCGGAAAGGGCCGTGTCGCCGGCAGGCTCGGCCGAACCGCTCGCCGCCGGCACCGAGCTCGCCAAAGGCACGGAGCTCGACGCGTTCGCCGCGGAGCCCGCGGTCACAACGGCGCTTCGCGCCGGCGCAGCCATGGTGCCGCTCGATCCCGCGTCGCGAGCTCGCGTTTCCGGCTTCTCGCGGCAGGCCAGCAGCAGGGCGCTCGCGATCACGCCGAGCGCCACGCATGGCCGCTTGGAGCGCGATGGCTCTCCCGTGTAAGACCTCGTCCTCATGGACCGCGGCCATCCTACTCGCAACGGAGCGACGCCCGGCGACCAGCATGAAGCCCGCCGAGCGCAGGCTGCTTGACGCATTCTCCGAAGCACCACTAGCTTCGCTCACAGTGAACGGGCGCCTGCGAACGTACGCGACCCTCCGCTCCGCCGCGCCGTTCGTCCTGCTCGTCACGCTCTCGTCCGAATCGCGAGCTGCCGCCCCTTCTGCGCCCCCGCCGGCGCCCCCGCCGGACTGCGACGGTGCCTACGCGCTCACGGCCGACATACGACGCATCGTCGCGGGCGAGGAGGGCGAGGGCTGGTTCTCCGATGCGCACGCCTTTCGCTCGATGGACGAGCACGTCCTCGAGTCGGTCTGCCGCGCGACGCCGGACGCGCGGGCACGGGCGCTCTCCGGCTTGCGTGCGGAACGGGCGCGAGCGGGCGATGCGCGCGAGCTACATCGCAACGCGGGAGAGCTCACCGACGCGGTCGAGCGCGCGCTCACGGCCGATCGAGAACTGCGGGCGCTCGAACGGGCTCTTGCGCGCGCAGAGTCCGAATGTCCGTTCTGGGTCGAAGCGGAGCCGGGCTTCGCGGGCCTGCAGAGCGATCGCGAGCGCATCACGCTGAATCTCGAGACGGGCGGGTACGCGCAGCTGCGCGAAACGGAGGACGACTGGACGTTCGGCGGCGGCGGGATGGGCCGTCTGCTCGTCGGTTGGGGTTTCGACGGGCGCACCACCTTGCTCTTCGGCCCAGAGCTCGGCGGTGGCGCAATGATACGGCCGGGCACATCGGCGTCTCAGTTCGTCATCAACTACTTCCCGGCCCTGCCCCTCGTGCTCAGAAACCACGGGCTCACCTGGCATTGGAGTACCGAGGCTGCCGCGGTCGCGTTATTTCAGGCCGACGACACGCGCATCAGCTTCGGCGGACGCATCGGGGGAGCGTTCGGTCTCACCGCGCTACGCACCCGGAACGTGCTGCCCTGGGCCGGCTTGGCGATCGACTACGAGTACTACCCGCGCGGCGGGGGACGAGCGCCGGCGCATTTTCTACGCGGTGGCCTTCGCTTCGGATTTCCCTGGGATCCCTAGCCGTCGAATTTCGAGCTCCGCCCAATCGCTCGCATGCCGGATTGACTACGAGCCCGTCGCGCTGGCGCTCGGCGCGGGCTGACGAGCCTGGTTCGTTGTCCGGCCGCGCTTCTTCGACTCCGCGCCTATCGGCGCCGGGGCGCCCGAGACGCAGGGGGTCTTCGGGCCGCCCGCGGCGACCCAGTCGAGGAGGACCTTTTTTTCCTCCGGCGTGAGGCGCTCGACGGGCGGAATCGCTTCGATCGTGAGCGGCATGTAACCCGTCTCCACGACGCGCCCGACGTGAACGTACAAAGGCTTCCCCAAGCGATCCGTTCGCGTGTCCTCCCAAGTGTAAAGTGCGAACGGAGCGTTGTGGCGCGCGGGCGTCGTGTGACAACGCCGGCATTTGCGGGCGAGCACGTCGTCCACATCGCACGGTAGCCCCGAGTTCGGGACGCGATCACGTTCGAGCGGCGGGTCGACGGGGATGGGCGGAGGAACGTAGGGAGGCGTTTCCTGCGCGGCGCGCTGTGCCGCCGCGGCCCGTTCGCGCTCGCTCGACGGGCGCCGGCAGTGCGACGTAGCGGCAAGAACGAAAGCGCTACCGAGCAGCAAACGAGCGAACGGACCGACCACGAATCGGCCACGCTAGCACGCGGCGCTTCACCGACCCTCTGAGCGAAAAATCCCGCAAGGCAACCGAGCGCGGGCCCGCCACGGCGCCGCTCGGGAGCCTGGGCTAGGAATGGCCTCGTGACGCGAAACCGCACCCTTGCCGCCATCGTGGCCTGCGCGATCGCTCTCGTCGGGCTCGGCATCCTCTTATTTCGCGCTTTGGCGCCCGCCGCGTCGCCGCCGAACGAAGGCGCCGCCGCACGCGCGGCGTCGTCCTCGAGCGGGCCCTCGAGCCAACGACGGCGCGCGACGCGCGAGCAGGCGCCCCTCGTCTCGCCTCGCGCGGAGGCGGAACGTGCCACGAGCGGGGCTTCGATCGCCGGACGCGTCGTCGACGACTTGACGGGCGGCGGCGTCGCGAACGCCGCCTTGACGTTCTTGCGCGGGGGCAGCGCCATCAGCGCCGACACCACGGGCGACGGTCGCTTCGCGCTCGAAGGTCTCGAACCGGGCGTCTACCAGCTCTACGCCATCGGCGCCCCGGGCTACGCGCCGTTCGAAGCCGATCTCGGCCGCGGCGGCATCACGCTACGGGTCGAGCCGAACACGCGCCTGCGAGACGTGACGCTCTCCCTGCGCGCGCTCTGGTTCGCCGAGGGTAAGGTGACCGACCCAGGCGGCGCTCCCGTTGCCGGCGCGGAGGTGCGCAGCATCGACGGCGACGGAGGAGCGGTCGTGACGGGCCCCGATGGCGACTTCGCAATCGAGTGCAGCCTGGGCGGGGCGCTCGAGGCGAGCCACGCGCGGTTCGCTCCGGGGCGGGCAACGTGCGATCGTTCGGCGCGCCTGGGACGTCCCGTCGCGCTCCGGCTCGGCGAGCTCAAGGCGGCGGCGGTACGCGAAAGCATCGCGGGCCGCGTCGTCGACGCCAGCGGACGTGGCATCGAAGGAGCGCTCGTCGTTGCGGAGCGGCGCGACGGTTCGCGTTCGGCCCCGACCGCGACGGAATCGGTTTCCAGAAGCGACGGCAACTTTTCGCTCGAAGCGCTGGAAGCGGGCGCCTACGACGTGAGCGCAACGGCCGGCGGCCTCGCGAAGGCCGTCGCGAACGGCGTGCGCACCGGCGAGCGACAACTCGAGCTTCGACTCGTCGCGGGCGGTCGGCTCCGAGGCCTCGCCCGCGAGCGCGCCAGCGGCCGGCCCATCGTGGGGTTTTCCATCGTGTTCTGGCCGATGCGCGGCGCGCTCGAGCGTGGGGCCCCGCAGGTGCGCACCTTCTTCGCTCCGGATGGCCGCTTCGAAATCGAAAGCCTATCGCCGGGCGACTATTCGGTGACCGCTCTCGCCGAGGGCTTTCAGTCCGCGGAGGAACGTCGGGTGACGCTCGCCGGCGGCGCCAGCGAGGACGTCGTGCTCGACCTCGCGCTCGGCGGCCGCGTTTTTGGCACCGTCCGCGACACGGCCACGGGCAAGCCGCTCGTGGGCGCGCAAGTCGGTCTGGAAAGCACGCTCGGCGACCAGCAGTCCGCGGTTCCTTTGCTCGCGAGCTCGGTGTGCGACGACCAAGGCTCGTTCGAGCTCCGCGGCGTTGGGGCGGGCCGCTTCTCGCTGTCGGTGAGCGCCCCCGACCATCATCACAAGCTCTCGACCGGCCTCACGCTCCGCCCCGGCGGCGAGCTCGGCCCCCTCCGCATCGACCTCGAGCCGACCGCGCCGGGTGAAGAGCCAAAGTTCGAGCTCCACGGCATCGGCGCGGTGCTTCGCCCGGAGGGAGACGCCATCATCGTCGCCGATATCGTCGCGGACGGCGGCGCTGCGCGAGCCGGTCTCGCACGAGGCGACCGCATTCTTTCCGTCGACGGCGTACCGGTGACCTCACTCGGCTTTCAGGGCACCATCGAACACATCCGCGGGCCGGAAGGCACGGCCGTTCGCCTGCAAATTCGTCGCGCAGAAAGCGATCTGCACCTGGTCGCGCAGCGCGGGCGGGTGCGACGCTGAACGCCGTAGCGACTCGACGCCGCATTCGTCGAACGAC
>DASUTR010000409.1:0-14649 GCA_036374535.1 Polyangiaceae bacterium | reverse complement strand
GGCCGTCGCCCAGCGCCCGTCGAGCCCGCATACCTCGAGCTCGTCGGCGTCGCAGCGCGAGTCGGGGACGCGCTCCGGGTCCGCGGGATCGCGCGGCACGCATTCGACGCACCCGAGCCGCGCGAGCGCCGCGCTCTCCGCGATGCACGCGGTTCGCGTCAAGCACGTCTCCGGCGCGCCGTAGCGCGCGTCGTTGCCGCAGGTCGCCTGGTTCGTCGCATCGACGCACGTCTTGCTGCGCGGAATGCACTCGTCCTCGCAAGCGGCCGTCCCGCTCGCCTGCTGATCGTCCTCGGTGCAGGTGCCGCGGTCGCAGAGCACCGGCGGTCCCCACGCGCCGCGAGCGTTGCACGTCGCAAGGCGCTCGCCGCCGGGCTCCCCGTCGGCGCCGACGCAACGCGTTTGATCGGGAAAACACTCGACGGCGCCGCAGAGGATGCGACGAGGCGCGTCGGGAAGGCGCGGGTCGGATGGGTAATCGTTGCAAGGTTGACCGCTCGCGCAGCTCGCGATCGTCGCCCACTGGCCGGCTTCGCACTGGTAGTAGAACGGCGACGGCGTGGCGCTGCCGATGTCGACGCAGCGCTCCTCGCCTTCCGCGCATTCGGCGAGGCAATAGCCGGGCTGGTAGCCGGCGAAATGGCTCGGATCGCGCGACGGCGGCGAGATGTCGGGCGCGGGGGTGCTCGAGCGCACGCAGCTCGGACACGGTTCGTCGGCGATCAGCGTTCCGTCGTGGCGGCACGCGTAAAAGAGCCCGTCGTCGCCGCAGGCGCCGTAGCCCGGCGGAATCGCGAACGTTTCGAACTCTTCCTGCCAGACGACGCACGCCGGATCCTGACAGCTTGCCTGGGTGAAGTTCGTGCCGCCCGCGTCCAGGTTCCGGCGGCACCAGCGCTCGCGCGCGCCGTCGGCGCAGCGCGTGATCGTCGCCGGGTCCCAGCTCCCGTCGTGACAGGTGATGGTGGCTTCGCCGAGGGCGTCGTAACAGCGGACGTCGCCGTCGTTGCACGCGCCCTGGCAGACCGGCGCTCGAGCCGAGCCGTCGGGCTGCGAGGGGTCCTCCTCGTAGGCGCACTCCGTGTGGCGCGGGCAGGCGTAGTTCGCCCAGTGGAGGTTATTGTACGGCGGCAGGCCCTCGCACAGGCTGAACGAGCCCACGTCCGACGCGTCCTCGGTCGTCGGATCGCCGCAGGCGTAGCTCCCGAAGAACAGCCCCTCGTAGTAGCCGGCGCCCAAGAGCTCGCGGAGGGCGAACGGAGCGGCGCAGGCGGGAGTCTGGCACGACGCGCGCGAGCTTTCGGGCACGACGAAGAGGGGAGGGCTCGCGTCGTTCGCGAGGGCGGATTTCAGATCCTCGACGAAACGGTTCACGGCCGTCGCCGAGATGTCCGTATACGCGCACACCGTCGCTCGAGGGCACGCTTCGGTCTCCCAACGCTCGCCATCGACGCACGTATAGAGAGCGCGCGGTTGATAGGTCTCGCGGGCGAGCGCACTAAAGACGTTTCCGTCACGAACGTCGTCGCAACGGATCTCACCGACGGTGCACACGGGACCGCGGCAGGAGCCGTCGCTGCACGTGCTCGTTCCGGGGCACGTTTCCACGGGGGCGTACGACTTACCGTCCTCGGCGCATTTCTTCACGTGCGTGGCGTCGACGCACACGCCCGTGTTGGGCGTGCAGCCCTTGGCCGGGTCGACGACGCACTCGCCGTCGTCGCACGCTTCGTTCGTCGCGCACGGTGCATAGACCCAGTTCGAACCGTCGTTCTCGCAGGTCTTGACCGTGCTGCCGTCGGCGCACACCGTTTGCCGGGGGCGGCAGACGGTGACGCTCGGGTCGTCGCTCCGTACGCAAGTACCGTAGGTCGGATTCGGCTCGCCGGAATCCGTCTCGGGATCGCCGTCGCAGCCCGTTCCCGGGGCGCACGCCACCGGAATCCACGTCTTGCCGTCGTCGGTGCACACGCGCGAGATGGCTTGGGACGCGCACTCCGTGGCGCCGGGATCGCAGCCGCCGATGCAACCGTCCTCGCCGTTCTCGTCGGTCCCGCAGACCTGCCCGTCGTCGCAATCGAACGGCAGGCTCTCGCTGCCCTCCTCGGAGCAGACGATGCCGCTCTTGTCGCTCAAGCAACGCACCGCTCCGGGGGTGCAGCCGCCGTCGTCCTGCTCGTCGCCGTCCCCGCACGCGGAGAACAGCGCCGCCACCAAGCCCAGGACGACGAACCGCTTCACTGGTCCGGCGCGGATACTATCTGCTTTCCGGAGGAAACTCCACGCGCTAGGCTGCCGGCTTCGAAATGGCGATCGTCCGGTACTTCCCTGCCGAGGGTCAGCCCGTCCTCGTTCCCGTCCACAAGCCGGTGACGACGCTCGGGCGCGCTCTCGGCAACGACATCGCCATCCCCGACCCGAGCGTCGCGCATCACCACGCGCAGATCGTCTTCAACGGGCGCGATTTCCAACTCGAGGAAGCCGACCGCGAAGGCGAAATCCTCATCAACGGCAAGAAAAAACGCCGCAGCCGTCTCGCGCACGGCGATCGCATCACGCTCGGCCGCGCACAGCTCGGGTTCAGCATGTTCACCGAGTTCGAGCTCAGCGCCGCTCAACGCGAGTCCGGCGACACCGAGGGCGATATCGCGGGTTTGCGCCGGCTGCAGGCGTTCAGCGAGCGCCTCATGACGGTGAGCTCCGTCGACGCACTGCTCGAGGCGCTGCTCGACGACGTGATCCAGCTCACCGGCGCCGTACGCGGTGTCGTCCTGCTCGTCGACCCGGGCGACGACAAGAACGTCGCGCCGCGGGTGCGTGTCGCCCGAAACGTACAGCGTGAAGCGATCGTCGACGCGTCCGGAGCGATCAGCGACAGCATCGTGCGGCAGGTCATCGATCAGAAGCGCCCGGTCATCGTGAGCGACGCGCTGACGGACACGACCTTCGGCAAGAGCGAGAGCGTCATCGCCCTCAAGCTGTCGAGCGTGATGTGCGTGCCGTTGCTCAGTCAGGGGGAGATCGTCGGCGCGCTGTACGTCGCGAACGACGAGGTGAAGCACCTGTTCGAGCGGAAGCAGCTCGACCTGCTCACGATTTTCGCGAGTCAGGCGTCGCTCATCCTGCAGAACGCGATGCTGCTCTCGGCGCTCCGCGCCGACAAGGAGAAGCTCAAGGGCGAGCTCGTAGACAAGCGCTTCGGCGAGATCATCGGCGTGTGCGCGTCGATGACCGAGGTCTTCAGGAAGCTCACCAAGGTCGCGGCGACGGACATCAGCGTGCTCGTCACGGGGGAGACGGGAACGGGCAAGGAGCTCATCGCGCGCGAGATTCATCGCCGTTCGACGCGCGTGAACGGGCCGTTCGTCACCGTCAACTGCGGCGCGATTCCCGAAAATTTGATGGAGAGCGAGATGTTCGGGCACGTGCGCGGCGCGTTCACCGGCGCCATCGCGACTCGAGCGGGCAAGTTCCAGCAAGCGAACGGCGGCACGCTGTTCCTGGACGAGGTCGGCGAGCTCACGCCGCAGCTCCAGGTCAAGCTGCTCCGCGCCATTCAGGAAAAGGTCGTCTACAAGGTCGGCGACAGCCGGCCCGAGCAATGCGACATCCGCATCCTGGCGGCGACGAATCGCAGCCTCGAGGACATGATCAAAACCGGGGAGTTCCGCGAGGATCTCTACTACCGGCTCAACGTCGTGAACCTCTGGCTGCCGGCGCTCCGCGAGCGCGGCGACGACGTGTTCATCATCGCGAAGGCGCTGCTCTCGAAGTACGCCGACGAGATGCAGAGCCCCGTGAAGGGCTTCTCGCCCCAGGCGCTCGCGGCCATCCGCCGCTATCCCTGGCCCGGCAACATTCGCCAGCTCGAAAACAAGATCAAAAAAGCGCTCGTGCTCTGCGACAAGAGCCTGCTCGGTCCCGACGATCTCGATCTCGGCGTCGAGACCGAGACGCCCATCGTTCCGCTCGAGAAGGCCAAAGAGGACTTCCAGCGCCACTACGTGCTCGAGGTGCTCGAGCGCAACAACGGCAACCGCACGCAGACGGCGCGCGATCTCGGCGTCGACCCGCGCACGATTTTCCGTTACCTCGAGAAGGAACCGAACCCGATCCCGAGCGGCAGCAGCGGCGCGGCCGAGGATTAGCGCGAGGGACCGACGCTGGCCCGGCCGTCATTGCACGCCGCCGACCAGCCAGGCGAAGGCGGGGACGAGCACTTCTTCGGGGCGCGCGCCGCCCTGGCGCGCGACCGTCGTTCCGTCGGAGAGGGTGTCGAACGTGAAGCCGTGATCGCCGAAGACGACGAGCAGCGTGCGTGCCGGGAGCTTTTCGCAGAGCTCGGCGACCGCGTCGGTGAGCGGTGTCGCGAGCGCGTCCAGGCGCTCGGTTTCCGAGCCGCCGGGCTCGCCGAGCTCCGCCTCGACGAGATCGAGCTTCAGGAGCTCGCGGTGTCCGGCCTTCACGCGCCGCGGCACGCGCGCCATGCGCCCTCGCGCGACCATCACCGTGGAATCGTCGGCGCGTTCCAGCCCGCGCAGCGCATCGGGGCCGCGCCCGAGGAGGTCGAGCTGGGTCGCCGTGTCGGAGGGCAGCGCCGACCAGAGTAGGAGCCGTTCGGCGAGCGCCACTTCGCGGCCGAGCCGCTCGCGCAGCATCGCCTCGAAGCGCAGGCCGAGGTCGAAGCGGAGCCCGTCCACGAGAAGCAGTTGTACCGAGCGCGCGCCGTGCAGCCGCCCGATGCGGAGCGCCACGTCCGGAACGTCGAGCAGCATGGTGGGACGCTTGGTCCGAACGCGCAGGGCGTTGAACGTCTCGGTGTAGCTCTTCGCGAAGCTCGTCGCCCAACCCTCGAGCACGCTGCCGACCTCTCGCGGCGCGATGCCGCGCAGGTACGCGTCGCGGAGCGGGACGTAGCTCTTCGCGAACATGCGTTCGATGCTCGCGAGCGGCTTCGGCCCGCGCGCGGCTTCGAGTTCGCGCAGCCACCCGGGCCACGATTCGGCGGCGTTCTCGTGGAGCGGCCCCAGCGGTGCTGGTCGAATTTGCGAGGTTTCCGGCGCTTCCTCGTTGAATAGCGGGGGCTCCGCGTCGCTCGCGGCCCGCGCGGCGTCGGGCGTCTCGGTCGGCGCGGCGTCGGAGGTCTCGGCCGGCGCGGCGTCGCGTTCGCCGCTCGCAGGAGGTTCGCTCGAGTGAGCGCTCGGCATGGCGTCCGACTCGGCGCACGGCTCCGGCGTCCCGTCGGTGAGCGCGCCGACGAGCGCCCGCGCGAGCTCGCCCGCCGGGACCGGCTCGCAGTCCACGCGCAGCGGGCTCGCGGCGGCGGGCACGAAGTCACCGAGCGGCCGCGGCGGACCGTACACGCCGAGCTCCGCATTCTCGGAGTCGAGCAGCAACCGGACGGAGCGATCCTTCGGAGCGTTGCACCAGAAGCGAAGGACTGCGCTGTCCTCGACGTCGAGGATGCCCGGCACGCCCGCGAGCGACGAAAGCGGGCCGAGGGCGATCGCGATACCGCGAAATTCGAGCAGCCGCGCGCGGTAGAGTTGGTCGGCGAGCGACGCGTCGAGGTCCGTCTCCGTGGTGAGCCCCGGAGGCGAGCCGCCGTGACGCTCGAGCGCAAGCTCGACGGCCTCCTCGACGAGCAGCGCGAGGTGCCCGCGCTCGGCCGGCTTCGGAGCCGGAACGAAGACGGGCAGGTACCCCGCGCTCGCGCTTTCCGCGAGAATCGTCTCGAATTCGCTGCCCGGGACGAAACGAACCGAAATTTCCTCGCGGTGGACGGCTCGAACGAGAGCTCGAGGCTGAAATGACGCTGGGGACTCGGCCTCGAGGACGAGCGATGCAGGCTCCATGGGCCGAACGTCGCAGAGGCGCCGAATCAGGCATAATTTTCAGCGCTTTTTCGCGCGTTGACGGAGGCCCCCGAGATCCTTACCTTAGGTATCGGTTCCCTCTGTAGAGCACGGGAGGCCGTAGCAACGAATCCCTGATAGCAACCGAACGGGAGGCCACAGGCGGCCGAGAGCTAGGCCCGGGTTTTCTCACCGGGAAGCCAGAAGTCGTTCTTAGGAGCCTCCCACCTAGCAACGCTAGGGGTTCGGGCTACACGCGAGCCTCGCGACTCAGCACGGTACGGAGCCCTCGAACGGGTTGACGCCCAAAGCGCCGACCCGTTCGTGTTTTGTGGGCCTGTCGGGGGTCTTCCGTCGTTCGCGCGCGTCGGGTACCGTGCCTCGGCCATGACTCCGTTCCGCCTCGTTCGGTGGGTCGCCCTTCTGACCCTCCTCGTTCCAGCGTCGGCCGAAGCCGCCCGAATCACCGGTCGCGTCGATGGGTTCAGGAATCTTCTGAATCCAGTCTGGGCGGACGCCCGCGACCCCAAGCAGCACGGCTACTCGTTCCGCGAGCCCGTTCCCACGGTCCGCGCCGAATACCGGCGGCTGTTTCCCCATCCTCCGAAAGAGATCTGCATCGCCGCCATCGCCGCGGGGCCGCAGAAGGCGGGCGGAGCGGTCGAGCTACGCGTCGGGGGCGGTCGGACCACCCCCGTCACGATCGTCGTCGCGCCTGGCACGTTGCTGCGCTTCCAGAACACCGACGCGTTCAAGCATCGCCTCTACGGCGTGAACATCAAGACGTTCCAAGCCGCGGACACCCCACGCGGCGGAAAGCGCGAGTGGACGGTGCCCGAGCCCGGCGTCTTCGAAATTCGCGACGAGCTCGCCCCGAGCCTGCGCACGTGGATCATCGCCGAACCGAACGTCGCTGCCATCGTCTACCCCTCGCAGAAGGGCGATTTTTCCCTGACCGTTGCCGAACCGGGCGACTACACGGTGCAAGCGTTCTTCGCCGGCAAGAAGGTCGGCCCCGCGCTCCCGGTGACGGTGGCGGGGGGCGACGTCGACATCACGCGCTCGCCGCTCAAGGTCGGTGACGAGAAGGCCGCCGCGGCCGCCGACAAGGCCGCCGCCGAAAAAGAGAAGGCCGCGACGGAAGAGGGCGCCGCCAAAGCCGGAGAAAAGAAGTAGCCGATGTTGCTTTCTCGCTTCTGGTACGTCCTGCTCGGGCTCGTGCTCGGTGGGGCGACGTTTCTCCTCCACGTGGCGTCGAGCATGTACAACCGCGCGGGTCTGCGCGCGCGCGCCGAGGGTTTGTCGGCCGACGTTCAGGTCGTTTCCTGGTACCTGCGCGACGATGCCCGACAGCGCTCGGCGCAGCTCATTCAGTTCGCCCTCGATCCCGACGTCGCGAAGTACCTCCAGCAGTCGAGCGCGTCGGACTCGAAGGTTCCGAACGAAGCCCGCGAACGCCTGCTCGCAGCGCTCAAGCGCGTGAGCGCGCAAATCCCGCAAAAATCCGGGTTCGATTCGGTGTTCGCCGTCGATCAGCACGGCCGCGTCGTCGCCTACCTCGGCTACGAGCAGGCGAGCGGGAGCGAGGAGTTCGAGCTCGGCGGCTACCCCGTCGTCGCCGACGCGCTCCACGGTTACGTGCGGGACGACACGCTGATTCTCGATCGGCCGTACCGCGTCGTCGCGCGGCCCGTCGAGTACGATTTGTCGTCGATGCCCGCGGGTGCGATCGTCGGCGCGCGCACCATCGACGATCGGTTCGCGCGTGAGCTCGTCGATCGGACGGGCGCCGCCGTCGCGTTCTACGCGCGCGGGGCGCGAGCTGCCGCCGCCGCCCCAGCGGACTCCCAGTTCGACGCGGCGCGCCTCGACCAGATCGTCGGCGATCTAGCCGATCTCGAGCAGGACAAGGACTACAAGGAAAAGGGTCGCAGCGGCGTGCGCGAGATCGGCGGGCAGCTCAGCGTGCAGTATTCGCGCTTGCCGGGCGAAGCGTGGCAGCTCGACGCCGGTTACGCCGTTGCGCGCTTGCCGGCCGCGGTTTCCGGCCCGCTCGGCTTCTTGAAGGTCGCCGACGACAAGGACAAGGCGAACGGCAATCTGCCGCTCGCCGTGCTACTCGCGCTGCTCGGCGCGGGCGTCGGTCTCGCGTTCAGCGTGCTCGAGCACACGCGCCCGCTGCGCGTCTTCAAGCGCGAGGTGCAGAAGCTTGCCGCCGGCGAGATCGACGCGCTCGCGCCGAGCAAGTTCCGGGGCCTCTACCGGAAGATCGCCTCGGATCTCAACGACGGCGTCGACAAGATCCTCGCGAAGGGGGGCGGCCCTCGCCGCGGTCCCGCAGACTTCAAGGAAGTGCTCGGCGACATCCCCGACCAGCCCCAGATGAGCGCGTTCAGTCTTCCGGGCGACGCCCTCCAGGCCGAGCCGGCATCGGGTCAATCGAAGCCAATCTCGAATCCGCCCTCCGCCGCGAGCTCGGGTGGGAACCGCCCGCTCCCGCAGCCGCCGGGCGCGCCCCGGCGCATGCCGCGGCCGCCCTCGGCGCCGGGCGCCAGCCCGACGTCCAACCTCGACGCGACGATGCCCGAGGGCGGGCTCGGCGCATGGGGCGGCGGGGCGACGGACGAGGACGAATGGCGCCAGGTGTTCCAGGATTTCGTGAACACCAAGCGGCAGTGCGGCGAAAACGTCGACGGCTTCACCTACGAGAAGTTCGAAGTCACCCTGAGAAAGAACCGCGACACGCTGATCCAGCGCCACGGCGCCGCCCGGGTGAAGTTCAGCGTGTACGTGAAAGACGGCAAGGCGGCGCTCAAGGCAAATCCCATTCGGGAGTAGGGTTTTTCTGACCTGCGGTGGCCCTGCCCCGGTGCGAGGTCGTACTTGACCCCGGGTTTGCGCGTACTCATGGAACTGCTTAAGGTGCGTTCCCCCTGCGACCATTCCCCATGACCGAACCCCGCATTCACAACGTTCTCATCATTGGTTCCGGCCCGGCCGGGCTCACCGCCGCCATCTACGCAGCGCGCGCGAACCTGAAGCCCCTGTGCGTCGAGGGCTTCAACGCCGGAGGGCTGATTCCAGGCGGCCAGCTCATGTTCACGAGCGACGTCGAGAACTATCCGGGCTTCGCGAAGTCGGTCTCGGGGCAGGAGCTCATGACCGCGTTCCGCGAGCAGGCCGTGCACCAGGGCGCCGAAATCATCACGGCGGACGTGCAAAAGGTCGATTTCTCGAGCCGCCCGTTCAAGGTGTGGGTCGGGGAAGACGAAAACGTGCTCCACCTCGCGCGCACCGTCATCGTCGCGACGGGCGCTCGCGCGAACTACATCGGCCTCGACAGCGAAGACAAGCTGAAGAACAAGGGCGTTTCCGCCTGCGCCGTGTGCGACGGCGCGCTCTTTCGCGGGCAAAGCGTCGCGGTCGTCGGCGGCGGCGATACCGCCATGGAAGAGGCGTCGTACCTCGCCGGTCTCTGCAAAGACGTGACGCTCATTCACCGCCGCGACGAATTCCGCGCGTCGAAGACGATGCAGGATCGCGTCAAGAAAAACCCGAAGATCCGCATCCTCTACAGCCACCAGGTCACCGAGGTGCTCGGCGTCGAGCGCGATCAGGTGACGGGCCTGAAGCTCCAGAACACGAAGAACGGGGAGCCCGCGACGATCGAGGTCGGCGCGCTCTTCGTCGCCATCGGTCATACGCCCATGACCGAACTCTTCAAGGGCCAGCTCGAAACGCACCCGAACGGCTACTTGAAGGTCGAGTCCGGCAGCACCCGCACGAGCGTCCCCGGCGTCTTCGCCGCGGGCGACGTCGCCGACTGGACGTACCGCCAGGCCGTCACGGCTGCGGGCACCGGTTGCATGGCAGCGCTCGACGCCGAACGGTACCTGCAAGCCGAGCACGCATGACGACGAGCGGCGCGGACGCCGACGCGCGCGCCGAGCTCGTCGAGCTCGCTGCCGGACTCCGAGCTCATCTCGAATACCTGGGTTTCTCCGGCGCAACGGGTGTGCCGCGCGGCGAGGTAACGTCCGCCGCCGACGCTTCGAGCGCGGGCGGCGCCGCCGCGCCGAACGTGCGACGAGCGCCCGAAGCTCCCGTCGCACGTCACGTACCGAGCGGAGGGGGCGCGCCGACCGAAGCACCGAGTCCTCTCGCCGAGGTACCGAAGGTGGGCGAGCCTTTGCTCGAGCCCGCGGAGCGCCAGCGCCGGCTGGCGGTGCTCGCCGAGACGGTGAAGGGCTGCACGCGCTGTGCGCTCGCGCCGGGGCGAACGCAGACCGTCTTCGCGCGCGGAACCGGAAGCTCGCGGCTGATGTTCGTGGGGGAGGGACCGGGCGCCGACGAAGACGCGCAGGGCTTTCCGTTCGTGGGCAAGGCCGGACAGCTGCTCGACCGCATGATCGCGGCGATGGGCTTTTCGCGCGACGAAGTCTACGTCGCGAACATCGTCAAATGCCGGCCTCCGAACAATCGCAAGCCCGAGCCCGAGGAGATGGCGGCGTGCATCCCGTACCTCGCCGAGCAGATCGAGCTCGTCGCGCCCGAGGTGATGGTCGCGCTCGGCGCGACGGCCGTGCAGGGGCTGTTCGGAACGGGTGAGGGCATCATGCGCATCCGCGGCCGCTGGCGGCTGTACAAGGGCCGCATTCCCGTGATGCCGACGTTTCATCCGGCGTACCTCTTGCGCACGCCCGCGGCGAAGCGCGAGGTGTGGGACGATCTCCAGGCGGTGCTCCGGCAGATGGGACGCGCGGCGCCGAGCCGGGGATGAGCCCCACCGTTTTCGCGACGACACCCGTGATCGCCGAATGGTGGCGAGGTCGAGCGAACCGTCGCGACGACATCCGGCGAGCCGTTACCGTCGTCGACTTCCCACTGGCGGCCGCCGAAGCTGCGGGCATGGTGCTCGGGCAGATCCGCGATGCGCGCGAGCGCGTGAAGCTCGCCATCGACGTCATGGTCATGGCGTTCGCCGCCCTTCACGGCGGGGCGCTCGTCTACACGACGGACGCCGCCGATCTCGCGCGCATTCAGCCCTACTTCCCGGCCGTACGAATCCTGTCGCTGTGAACGAGTCCGCCGACACACCCAAAAGTGCGGGGCCCGGACACCCGTGCGAATGGCGTGGTTTCACGCTCCGTGCGCTGCTCGTCTTCGGCGGAATCGCTCCGTTCCTTCCCGCCTGGACCGAGGGCATTCCGGGGCTCGCGGGCTTCGGCCGCGCGCTCGACGCGTGGTTTTCGTTTCAGTGCCACCGCGAAGCGGCGCGCTCGTTCGGCGCGAGCGCCGTCTGCACGCGTTGCCTCGGGATCTACGTCGGGCTCGCGCTCGGCGCGCTCCTCGTGCGCCCGCGCCTCGCGCCGAAGGCACACGTCCTCTGGATGCTCGCCGCAAGCGTCGCGCTCGTCGCCGACGTCGTCAGCGAAGCGCTCGGCATTCGTGCGTCGTCGGCACCGCTTCGCTTCGTGACGGGGTTCGCGCTCGCTTACCCGGCGGGTGTTTCGCTCGTGCGAGCCTTCACGCAGAGGGGTCCTGCCGGGGCCGTGTCGTGAAGACATTCGACTACTTCCAGCGGTCGCGACGCCCATGGGCGTTTCTCTGCTAGCCTGAAGTCGTGGCGTCGCGCGCGCTCGAACGCAATCCTGCCGATCTCGATGCAGTCCTCGAGCGCGTGGGAGCGTATTTCATGAAGGAATCTCCGGTTCACAAGGCGGCTCACGAGCTCGCGCTGCATCTCGACGAGCTCGGCATCGAGCACGCGATTGCCGGCGCCCTTGCGCTCGGCGCGCACGGAGTCGTCCGCGCCACCGAGGACGTCGACGTGCTTCTTTCTCGCGGGGATCTCGACCGCTTCAAAAGCGCGTGGCTCGGCCGTGGTTACGTGAATCTTCGGCCCGGCGGCAAAGCAGTTCGCGATACGCAAAACAACGTGAAGATAGACTTTCTCATCGTGGGCGATTTCCCCGGGGACGGTAAACCGAAACCGGTTGCCTTCCCGTCGCCTGCGGCGGCGAGCGAGACCTCCGGCGGTCTGCGAGTCGTTCTGCTCCCTCGGCTCGTCGAGCTCAAGCTCGCCTCGGGGATGACCGCCCCGCACCGGCTCCAGGATCTCGCCGACGTTCATCGGCTCATCGAGACCCGCAAGCTTCCGCGAGAGTTCAGTGACGAGCTCAATCCCTACGTGCGCGAAAAATACGACGAGCTCTGGAGGATCGCGCAGCACGAGCCGGACGATTACTGACGCGCAGCGAGCCGGCAGGCTGCTCGGAACTCGAGTGGTCAACGTACGGTTCGGCTACAAAGCACTATCGAAGCGCGCTCCACGTCCCCGTTGATGGTTGCGAGAGCGCGATCCTTCTGGAGCCACCTGCGGACACTTCGCGCCCCTACCGCGCGACGGCCCGTTACGATTGCGAAGCCGCGCGGGTTGGCGACACACAATAGCGATCCCGTCCCCGGTCCGGCGCCGCCAAATCTCGCGCGGCGCACAACCGAGGAACCTGCCCGGGGGCTTTTCTTCGACGAGATACGGTCCTAGCGCTCAGAGCCCGTACACGAACCCGAGCGACGGCTCGAACACGATGCCGCTCGCGGGGAGCATGTACATCACGTTCACGTTGAGCTGGATGCCCATGTTGTCTTTGAACGCGAACACGCCGCCGACCGCGCCCGTAACGAAGCCCTGGCCCATCTTCTTCCAGGCGTCTACGTTCGTTTCCTCGAGCTCTTGCCAGTCGAAGCTCGAATCGCCGGTTCGGCAATCGTTGAAGTTGCCGTTCGATTCGTCCCAGGGCGGCGTCGCTCCGGGAAGCGTATCGGCGCAATCGCGCTCCGGGACCGACACCTTCGCGTCGACTTGAGCCATACCGCCGCCGAGGGCGACGTAGGCGCGGAACGGCTTCTGATTGAGGGGAAGGATCCAGAACGTGCCGCGGATTTCGGCGTGGACGGGCAGGAACGGGGTTCCCCCTTCACCTTTCCAGTGATCGGGAATGTCGTTCAGGTTCTCGGTATCGGCCTCTTCTCCCGAGGGGGTTTGGCCCGCCGGAGGACCGCCGCGGAACGCGAAGCCGGCGCGCGCGCCGAGCGTGAGGCGCGGCGTGAAGGCGCGATCGTACGAGAGCAAGATGCGCGTCGTCGCGAGGGCGCTACCCGTCGTGATGCCGTCCTTGTACGGGAACGGCGTGTGCCAGAACGGCTCGTCGGTCGTGCCCTCGTAGAAGCAGGCGTAGTTGTCGGACTTCTGTCCGAGGTTCGCGTCGCAGACGTTCGAGCCGCCGACGATCGCGAAGTCTTGGGCGATGTGGATGCCGAGCCAGTTCTTCTTGTACGGAACGCTCGGTCCCACGTCCTTCGGAATGTCGCAGGTGCCGTTGATGCACGTGCCGGTCTCGCAGTCGGAGTTCGTCTCGCAGCTCGGCGCCGTCTGGCACGTGCCGTCCTGGCACAAAAGGCCCGACTTACACTCGGTCGAGTTGTCGCACTGTTCGCCCCAGTCCTTGTTGCCGCGCGCGGCACCCGCTCCGGCGGCGCCGCAACCGGGGAAGTCCGGCGGACACTCTTCGGCCGCTTGGCAGCGCTGCGGCGCATCCGCGTCGGGGTACGACGGGGGCTCGCCCGCGCCCGTCTCGACCATCTGGAACTCGACGGGCGCGTTCTTTTTACCCCACGTGTCGACCTCTTCGCCCTGGGCGTCCTTCGCCCGGACGTAGAGTCTGAGGGGACCGACGGTGCCCGTGGCCGTGCAGGGCACCTCGCCGCGGTAGCCGTCGCCCTTCTTCGTCATCGCGACGGTCGCCCACTTGTCGCTGCCGAACGACTTGTAGCGGAGCTCCATCGACGTGACTTCCTCGTCGCTCTTGCACTCGACGGGGATCGCGCGGCGCGTCTCGACGCTGGCCGGCTCGGGCGTGCAGACCAATCCGCCCTCGATCGGGCCGCCGGGCACGGCCGGCGCTTCGGCGCTGGGCACCGCCGCGGGAGCCACGGCTGCGGCCCCGCCGCCGCCCCCCGCGACGTCGTTGAACGTCGCCTGGGTCTCGGGCGTCGCGAGGACCATGTCGAGCTTGACGTTCGGATCGGCGGCGACGGCCTTCTGGAACGCTTCCTTGGCGCCTGCCTGGTTGTTGCGGCCGCTGCCGCGCACGATGCCGACGTACATCCACGCCTTGCCGAAGACGGCCGGGCTGCACTTGTCGGCGCACGCGTTGATCGTGCCGAGAAGAACGCCCTCGGCCTTCTCGAAGTCGGTGGCGACGTAGTGCTGGTTGATGGCTTCGTCGATCTTCTTGTTCGCGGCGGCGTCTCGCGTGAACTGTGCCTGAGCGGGAAGCGCGAGGAGGCTCAAGAGAGCGGCAACGAGTACGGCGCTCCAGCGTGCGGGCGGCCGGGGGCTTCGCCCCCGGCCCGGCAGGGCGCGGTGGACGCGAGGCGACAAGGACGGGTTCAACAACGCTCTGAGCTTTTGAAATGCACTCATGGACTTCTTACGGGGGTCTCGAGCAAGGCCTAATGCCGGCCGGGCGGCATGCGATCAATTACGGGTTCGTACCGGTCTTAGGGCAGCCCTCTTTGACCCCTTCGGTTCTCACGAATTGGACGCGCCGATTGAGCGCACGATTCTGCTCGGTCGAATTGTCGACGATCGGCCGATCGAAGCCGTAGCCGAGCGAGGTGAGCCGGCTCGCAGCGATGCCGTGCGAGACCAGGTACTTCATGACGCTCGCGGAGCGGCGGTTCGACAGATCCTTGTTGTACTTCGAGCTGCCGCGGTTGTCGGTGTGGC
>DASUTR010000408.1:0-3035 GCA_036374535.1 Polyangiaceae bacterium | reverse complement strand
GGGCGAGCGCGGCGACCGCGACGAAAAGCATCCCGGGGCGCATCGGGGGACCCTAACCTCGACGCGCGCGAGCGAAAAGGGCGGGTTGACCGAGGGCCTCGGGCGCGGAAAGGTCGCGCTCGTGCGCGCATTCGCGGTCCTTTTGGCGCTCTTCGGGCTCGGCTGCGAGCGCGAGCGCGGCCCGGAGCGCCCGGACGGCGGGGCGACGCCGGCCCTGTCGGGCCCTTCGTCGGGGGAGCGCGCCGTGGCGAGCGTCGTGGCTTCGGTGCGCGCTCGAGAGCTGCGCATCGGCGCGCCCGAATGGCAGCTCCAGCCGCTCGCCTTCGGGCGGCGCCTGTTCGTGAGGCTCGCCACCGATCGGGTGGAGGCGTACACGATGCCCGCGGGTGAACGCCTCTTCGACTACCCCCTCGAGATGCCGCGAGGGACGATTGAAATCGCCGGGGGCTCGGTCATCGTCGTCGCAGACCGGCAATCGCTGCGGGTCGATCCGGGCGCGGAGCAGCCGGTTCGCCTGCCCGCCGTTCCCTTCCTTCCGGGTACCCTGCTCGTTCCGGACCGCCGAGATTCGAGCGGCCTCTGGTCGGTGCACGTCGCCGGCCGGCTCTTGGCTCGGCACCTGCTCGCTCTTTCGGAACAGCGAACCATTCAGGGCGTCGTGCCGCTCGTCGACTACGACGGCGGTCCGGTGACGGCGATGCGCGACGGAGCGCTCGTCTACCGTGCGGCCGACGGCGTGCGCCGTGCGTTCCCGGGCGGCCGCGCTCACCCGCTCAGGCCCGCCATCGTGCCGTGGCGCTTGTTACCCGGACGACGGGTCGATCAGGTCTGGGCGATCGCCGCGTCCGGGGAAGTCGAGCTCTGGCAGATCGGCGACCGCATCGGCGTCGTCGCTCGTCACGCGCTCGGTGCGGCGCCGTTCGACGTCGCCGCGAACAGCCAGTACCTCGCGGCGGTGGTCGTCGAGGAAGGGACGGGTGCTCCCCGGCGCTTTCGCCTCGTCGTGCTTTCGGAGAAGGGCGAGGTCGTGCTGCGAAAGGACCTGGGCACCGATGCTCCCGCCCCAGGGGAGCGTTGGGCGTCGCTTGCAGGGCAGGATCGGCACGTTGCGCTCGCCGAGCCGGAGGGTCTCGTTGCCGTCGGCGGGCCGGGAGGGTTCCGGGTGCTCTCCATTCCGAGCGGCGAGACGGTGCTCTCGCGCTGAGCGCGGCGCTCCCGCGAAAAGTTGGCCGTTCGCAGCCGTCCGGGCAGAACCGGGGCTCGATGTCGTCCGCCCGAATCGAGCCCGAGCTCCACACCCTGAAGAAGCTCGCCGAGGGGCTCGCAGAGCGCCAAAAAGATCGCGTCACGAGCGCGCATCTGCTCGGCGCAATCGCCTCGCAGGCAACCCCGACGGCCCTGCTTCTCGCCGAACGCAAGCTCGGCCTCGAGGAGATCCTGCGCTTCGGCCGCAACGTGCCCGACGATATGACCGACGCCGTACCGAGCTTGCTCGCCAAGGCTCACGCCGTCGCGGTGCGCATGGGTCGCGTCCGCGCTTCGGCCGAGCACCTGCTCGTCGCGCTGCTCGCGGAGCCCCGCGCCGCCGCGCGCCGCGTCGTCGAACAGGCGGGCATCGACGTGGCGCGTCTGCGCACGGCCGCGCTGCACCTCGGGCAGGGCCTTTCCGGGCGGCGCATGCCCGAGCGCTCGGCGCTCGAGCCGGCTCCCAAGCCGGCGTCGCCTCCGCGCCGTCCGGCGACCCCGGTATCGCTCTTCAAGCTGCCGCCGCCGAAGCCGAAGGCGGCTCCGTCGGAGGAAGTTCGCGACGACGCGCCGGCAGTCGCCGCGCCGGCCGCGCCTTCGCCCGCACCGGAAGTCGAGCCCGTCGCAGCGCCTCCCGACCATCGCTTCGACCTCGATCCCGAGCGCTTTCCGATCCTGACGGCGCTCGGGCGAAACCTCACGCGCGCCGCCCTTCGAGGCGAGCTCGATCCCGTCGTCGGTCGCGAGGACGTGATCGAGCAGGCGCTCGACGTGCTCGCGAAGCGCGAAGGGAACAACCCTTGCCTCGTCGGGGTCGCCGGCGTCGGTAAGACGAGCGTCGTGCGCGGCATCGCGCAGCACATCGCCGACGCGTGCGCGGGTTCGACGCTCGACGAGCGCGTCATCGTGCAGATTCCGATCGGCGAGCTCCTCGCGGGAACCGGCGTGCGCGGCGCGCTCGCGGCGCGGCTCGGCGCGATCAAACGCGAAGTCGCGCTCGCGCGCGGCCGCATCGTGCTTTTTTTCGACGAGATCCACCAGCTCTTCGCGGGCGACGCGGCCGAGGAGATAGGCTCGGAGCTCAAGCTCGCGCTCGCGCGCGGCGAGCTGCCCTGCATTGGCGCGACGACCGTCGAGGAATACCAGAAGGCCATCGGTAACGACGCGGCGCTCGCGCGTCGCTTCACGCTCGTCGAGGTGGACGAGCCGAACCGCGAAGACGCGTACCTCGTCCTCGAGGCGCTGCGCCCGAAGCTCGAAGCGCACCACGTGGTCGGCTACGAAACCGAAGCGCTCGCCATGGCGATCGCGTGGTCCGTGCGCTACCTGCCGGGTCGAGCACTGCCGGACAAGGCGGTGTCGATTCTGGACCTCGCGGGGGCGCGCGCGCGCCGCCGCTCGCGCCGTGCGGTGAGTCCGGACACCGTCGCCGAGATCGTCGCCGAGCTCGCCGACATGCCGGTCGAGCGGTTGCTCGAATCGGACGGCGACCGGATGCTCCGGCTCGAGGAGATCCTCGCGGAGCGAGTCGTCGGGCACGGCGCTCCGATTCGGCGCATCGCACGCATCTTGCGCCGCAACGCGGCCGGGCTCGGCTCGCGCCGTCCGATCGGTACGTTCTTGCTGCTCGGACCGACGGGCGTCGGCAAGACCGAAACGGCCAAGGCCATCGCCGAAGCGCTATTTCACTGCGAGAGCGCGATGACGCGCCTCGATCTCTCGGAGTTCAGCGAAGCCCACGCGGTCGCGCGCCTCATCGGCGCTCCGCCCGGCTACATCGGCCACGAAGC
>DASUTR010000407.1:0-6425 GCA_036374535.1 Polyangiaceae bacterium | reverse complement strand
GAGGCGGAAGTGCCACGGGTGGAGGGTCCGGCGAGGACGAAGGCGGCGCGAGCGGCGGCGCCGTAGGTGGAAGCGGCGGCGAGGGCGGCGGCGAGGGAAGCGCGGGAGCGGCGTCGTGCCCGGAAGCGAGCGAACCGAGCTCGCTCGGCGCGCTCGCGGTGCTTACGCTTTCGGAGGCGTCCGGTATCGCCGCGAGCCGCACGAACGCGGGCGTGCTTTACACGCACAACGATTCCGGGCATCCCGCGGAAGTTTACGCGGTCACGGAGTCGGGCGCGCACGTCGCGACGCTCGCGTTCGCCGGGGCGCTCGCGCACGACTGGGAGGACATTGCCGTCGGCCCGGGGCCGGAGCCGGGCACGAAGTATCTCTACGTCGCCGATACCGGAGACGATCCCGAAGCGCCGTGGCGGGAAACGACCGTCATCGAGCGCGCGCCGGAGCCGGAGCTCGCGGCGAGCGATCGCGAGCGCACGCTGAGCCTCGAGTTCGAGTCTCTCTACTTGAGCTACCCCGACGGCCCGCACAACGCGGAGGCGCTGCTCGTCGACTCGACGAGCGGGGATGTCTACCTCGTCACGAAGGAGACGGCCCGCGCCCGCGTTTACGTCGCTCGTGCGCCGCTTTCCGCCGACGACATCAACGAGCTCGAGGTCGTGACGGAGCTCGCGCTTCCGGCGAGCAGTGGCGAAATGGCGCTCGTCACGGGCGGCGACCTTTCGGAAGACGGCCAATGGCTCGTGTTGCGCACGCAAGCCGAGGCGTTCCTCTGGTCGGTGGCAGGCGGCGAGCTCGCGACGGCGCTCGGCGAAGCGCCGTGCTCCGTGCCGGTCGGAAACGAGCTTCAAGGCGAAGCGATCGGCTTCGCCGTGGACGGCGCGAGCTACTTCACGCTCGGCGAAGGCTCGTCACCCGAGCTCTTCGGCGTCGCACTCGAACGTTAGGCGACTTGCACCGACGAGCCGTCCAGCGCTGTCGTGCCGCAGTACGCCACAGGCGCGCGGCGAGCCGTCGGCGGAGTTCGGAGTACACTGCCTTTCAGCATGACCCGCTCGGCACGCGCGCATTCGTTGGTTCTCGCGGGTTCGATTGCCCTCGTCGCTTGCGGCGCGCCGGTCGTTCACGAGGATGTGCCCTACGACTCTCGCTTCGAAGCGACGAAGCTCGATGTCTTTGCGCCCGACGACGACGGAACGGCGCGTCCCGCCGTCATGCTCGTTCACGGCGGAGCATGGGTCACGGGCTCGAAACGGCAGATGCGCGGCGCGGCCGAGCGCCTCGCCCGCTCGGGCTACGTCACGGCCGCCATCAACTATCGCCTGCTCCCTGACGGAGCGTTCCCTCACATGTTCCAGGACGTGGGCTGCGCGCTCGCGTTCTTGCAGACGCATTCGAAGCGCTACGGAATCGATCCCGAGCGCATCGCGGTGCTCGGGTATTCCGCGGGCGGACACCTGGCCGCGCTCCTCGGCGTCGCCTGGGACGAGCCAGCGTTCGAGCCGACATGCAGCGCCGGCGCCCCGAGTGCGCCGGCGGCCGTCATTCCGGGCGCCGGGATTTACGATCTTCGCGGTAACGACGGCGTGATCGCGGAAGAGCTCTTGGGCGGCGAGCCGAACGAGGTACCCGAAAATTACGAGCTCGCGTCTCCGCTCGCGATGGTCGACCGCAAGGAGCCCCCGTTCTTGTTGATCGGCGGCGCGGCGGATTGGCTCGTCGACGAAGATCAGGCGCTCGACATGCGCAACGCCCTCCGCGCCGCCGGAGGCAGCGCCGAGCTCTTACTGCTCGCAGGAACGGGTCACGTCATAGGACCGTCCGTCGACCCGGGAGAACTCTCCATGGGCGTTTCCATCGAAACGCCGGAGGCGTGGCTCGCGATCGCCGATTTTCTCGCACGAACCGTAGGCGAGCCGTGACGTTTCGGCTGGCTTCGAGCGCCCTGGTCGCCGCGGCGCTCTTCTCGACCCCGCTTCGCGCTGCGCCCGTCGAGGACGACGCGAAGAGAAACGCCATCTCGTTCGAGCCGCTCGCGATTCTCTCGCGCGGATTCTTGCTTCAATACGAGCGTCTCTTCGGCGATCGCGTGAGCGTGCTTGCGGGGCCCGGTGTGCGCTTCGCCGCGCGGCAAGATTTCGCTTCGGAGACGCTCGTGCTCCACACCGAGGCCCGTTATTGGTTCGTGCGCCGCGAGCTCATCTCCGGCGAGCCGGGGATGGTGGGACTCTACGCGGGCTTGGCCGTCGATCTCGGCCGAACGCGCCTCGAAAGCTTGAGCCTCGATCGGTCGCTCGGCGCCATGTGGACGCTCGATGAATCAGCGCGCATGGGATACCGCTTCGTCGCGTTCGGGTTTCAGGAGATCACGCCTTCCGTCGGGCTCCATGTGGTCCATGAATTCGACGAACGAGGGCGGCTCGCTGCGACCACCGACGTGACGGTCGGCGCGAACCTCACCGTCGGCTGGCTGTTCTGAGCGAGGTGGGCCCGGCGACGGCGACGCTACTTGCTCTTGCCGTCGTACGGCAGCGTCGGGATCGCCGTGACGTCGACGTCGTCGAGGCAGCGCACGTTGACGGCGCGAATCTCGCTTCCGTCTTGGCCCTTGCCCGTCGCGAACGACTTGATGCCGCACGTCGAGCAAAATAGATGATCGATGATCTTGTGGTTGAAACGGTAACTCGTCAGCGACTCGGCGCCCGACAGCAGCTTGAACTTCGCGGAGGGAACGAAGCGCAGCAGCGTTCCGCTGCGCCCGCACATCGAGCAATTGCAGGTGATGGCTTTCTCGGCGAGGTCGAGCGTCACCTCGTAACGAACCTTGCCGCAGTGACAGCCACCGGTGTGTTGGATTTCGGCCATGGGCGAACGATGCCACCGTCCTCCAGGCCATCCAATCGCTTCCCGCGTCCGTACCTAGGGCTCTTGATTTTCGCGCTCGGGGGTGAGGCGCGTTCTCGTGAAGGAACCCGTTCCGTCCGGGAAGCGGCCCCAACTTTCGCCGTTTTCGACTCCGTTCGGCCCCGCCTGATCGGGATACGTCGCCGTGTCGATGACGGAGTTCGCGGCATCGCGCAAGAACACCATCTCGCCGTCTTGGGCGACGCCCCACGACGCGTGAAAGCACGGATTCGGCGTAAAGCACGTGAAATTGCCGATGACATCGCTCCGCCCGAGTAAGAGCAGGAGGTACTCGTCGGGAGCGAGCGTCGTTCCCATCGGGATGACGAAGGTGTTGTTCTCGTCGGCGATGCCGAACCCGCCGATCGCCGCGACGCCGGGCCCGCGGTTGTAAATCTCGATGTAGTCGTCCCCGTCGCCCTGACCCTTCACCTCGTTGAGCACGACCACGCCGGCTTCGGGCTCACCGCCCATGCCGCCTTCGCCGCCGCCCGCGCTACCGCCGCTGCCGCCGCCGGCTCCGCTGCCGCCGTTACCGGCAGCGCCGCCCTTGCCCGCCGTGCCGCCCGTCGGATCCGTGCCGCCGCTCCCACCGCCTTCGCCGCCTGCGCCACCTTGCTCAGTGCCGGCCTGTCCGCCCGTCCCGCCGGCGTTCGAGCCGCCGCCTCCGACGGCGCCGTTTCCGGCGCTCGCGCCGCCCGAGCCATTTCCCGCAGCGCCGCCGGTCGGCTGCGAGCCACCGGTGTTCTTCTTCTCGCCGCGTACGGGACGGTCGTCGAAATCCGCTCCGAGGATCGTGCTGCACGCGCCGAGCACCCCTGCGACCAAGACGAGCAGCGAACGCTTCACTGAAAGGATCCTTCGAGCACGAGCTCGGGTAACGCGGAGCGCGTCCGCACGCCGACGCGCGCCGAGACGGGGGCGTCCGGAGCGCTGAGCAGGAAATACGCTCCCACGCCGACTCCGACGGCGCCGGCCACGAAGGCAATCGTGCTCACGGTCGAGAGCGTTCGGCCGCTCGCCGCGGCTTCGTCGCCCTTCGTCGAGCACGTGTCGTTCGTGCACTCCTCGTCGACGGTGCTCTTCCGATCGAGGACCATCACGCCGGTGACCGCGCTCACGGCGAGGCCGGCCACGCCCACTCCGCCGAGCACCCAGCCGAGCGTTCGCTGGCCGGAGCCGTGGTCGCTCGGCGCCGAATCGCGCGCGTTCGCGCTCGCGGTGGCGGCCGGAGTCGCGACGGGCTCGGGCGCGGTCGCCGGCCCCGGCGACACGACGACTTGTTTCGTTTCGCTCTCCCCGAGCGTGACGGTCATGGTGCGCGCTTCGCGTCCTTTCGCGCGAACGACGATGCGTTGTGCGCCGGGATCGACCGGCAGCTCCAAGCCGAGGCTCGCCGCGCCGAGCTCGGTGCCGTTGAGCTCGACGCCTACGTTTTCGGCGCCGGGTCCGGGCAGGAGCGTGAGCTTCGGCAGCTTGGCTTCGAGCCCGCGCGCTCGTTCTTCGGCGTGGCGCGTGCGCGCGTCGCCCGGCGGCAAGCGCTCGGCAGCTTCGCGGTAGGTTTTCCAGGCGGACGCGATGCGCCCGAGCTTCTCGAAACACGCCGCCAAGTTGAACGCCGTGCCCCCGGCGGGCTCGAGGCGCTGGCTTTCGGCGAATCGGTTACACGCCGTCGCGTAGTCGCCCTGCTCCATGGCTTCGCGCCCTGCACGGAAGAGCGCCTCGGCCGTGGCATCCGCCGCGAGCGCCGGTCGTTCGAGACCGACGAACGTAAAAAGGAAGATTAGACCCCACAGTCTCATCGAGCGCGACTTTATCAGAAGCGCTTGTCGAAAAGGTTTTCCGTGCTCGATGGAACCGGCCGCGGCGCCGCGGGGGATGACGGACCGCCGGCGGCGGCTGGGCGCTCGGCACCGGTTACCGGACGCTTGGTCACCGTCACGGCGCCTACCGGCTTCGTGGATGCAGCGGGCTCGGACGAAGCAGCCGCGACCGGTCGTTCACCGGAGCCCGGAGTCACCGCCAACGGCTCGGCCGGCTTCGGCGTCTTTTCGGCGAGCTCCGACGGCGGCGCCGGCTCCACCGACTTTTCCTGAGCTTCGGGCCCGTCGGCACGCTGCTCGGCTTCGAGCCACCACACGGCCACCGCGACCGCGCCGACCGCGAGGACGAGGGCGAAAGCGAGCGGCCACCTTGGCTTGGAGTGCGCTCCCATCGCTCCCGGAGTGTCGGGGGTGAGGGCGCCGCTGTGCGGCAAGCGCGCGCCGCTGACATCGGCCGCGAGGAGCGTCGGCGTCTCGGTTCGGTTCGCGTCGTCCTTGGCGTCGCTCGTTCGAACGCTCGCCGTGTGCGGGGGTCCAACGAGCTTCTGCGCTCGGCGCACCGCGGTTTGCATCATGCGAGCGGTTTGCCAGCGCTCCGACGGCGCGAAGGCGACCGCGCGGTCGACGACCTCGGCCACCACGCGCGGCACGCTCGGATCCGTTTCGAGCAGCGACTTCACGGGCTCGCGAACGGCGTGCGCTAGTTGCTCGGCGAACGTCTCGCCGTCATGCACGTAACGCCCCGTGAGCAAATAATGGAGCGTCGCCCCGGTCGCCCACACGTCGGAACGAGCGTCGACCTCGCTCCAGCGCGCGCGTGCTTGCTCCGGCGGCATGAACGACGGCGTCCCCATCAGAACCTGCGTGCTCGTTCCCCCCGAGCTCTGAATTTCCTTCAGGTGCGCGATGCCGAAATCGAGCACCTTCAAATCACCGCTCTTCGTGAGAAACAGGTTGTCCGGCTTGATGTCGCGATGGACCATCCCCTTGTCGTGCGCCGCTGCGAGCACCTCGAGCAGATGATCGGCGAGCGCGAGCACTTCCGCCGCCGGCAAGCGCCCGCCGTGCCGCACCAGCCGATCCTCGAGCGTCTCCCCCTCGAGGAGCTCCATCACGAGATACGCCACGCCGTCGGAAACGCCATCGTCGAAGACGCGCACCGCACCGGGGTGCTCGACGCTGTTGGCGGCGTAGCCCTCGCGCAGAAAGCGCGACCGCATCGACGTGCTCCGTGACTGCTCGTCGTGCAGCATCTTGATCGCCACGCGATTCTGATTGCGGTGCACGGCCGCATAGACGGCCGCCATTCCGCCGATACCGAGCACCCGCGTGAGCTGCCATTTGCCGTCGATCGTCGCGCCGACCCGCGCCTGGACCTGCTGGACGATTTCCTCGGAGACGGGCACGCGCCGAGTCGTAGCCGATCGAGCGAGCGGAGCAACGCCTTTTCAAGCGCACTGCGCGAGACCGAGGTGGGGCAGCGTCGTCGCGACGGAGCGAACCGCCGTCCTCCGCGTCACCGAGAGCTCGCGAGCGCTTCGCCGCCAATCGAACCAACGTGTGACCGGAGACGGAAGCCATCTCGCGGCGATGGAGTCGTCTCGAGATGGCGACTGGAGGGGAGATCACGAGGAAAGGTTTTGCGGGGACCATTCTCGGGCGCGCGGGAATCGATCACAGAGAAGGACCAAAGGGGGTGCG
>DASUTR010000406.1:0-13768 GCA_036374535.1 Polyangiaceae bacterium | reverse complement strand
CGGTGTTAGAGTCGGCGCATGATTTGCTTCGGTTTCGGGTCGCGGCGGGGGTTCGCGCGCGGGGTCCTCGCGGGTGCTTCGTTGCTCGGGCTCTCGAGCCTCGCGGGAGCTCAGGATCAGCAAGCCGAAAATGTCGCGGCGGCGCGGTCCCTCGGTATCCAAGGCGTTCAGCTAGCCGACGCGGGTAAGTGCCCCGAAGCGATCGAAAAGCTGTCGCGCGCCGAATCGCTCTATCACGCGCCCACGATCCTCGGCCGGCTCGGCGAATGTCAGGTGGTGGTCGGGCAAATCGTGCTCGGCACCGAGAACCTGAATCGCGTCGTTCGCGAGCAATTGCCCCCGAACGCACCCAAGGCGTTCAAGGCGGCGCAGGAGCGCGCCGCGAAGGTGCTCGAAACGGCGCTGCCGCGCATTGCGCGGCTTACCGTCAACGTCGAGCCTCTCGACGCGAAGCCGAGCGTTACGGTCGCCGGCACTCCGGTGCCGAGCGCGCTCATCGGCGTCGAGCGCCCCACGGATCCCGGAAAGCACGTGGTCGTCGCCACCGCGGGCGGCTACCTCGAAGCACGAACGGAAGTCGAGCTCTCCGAAGGCGCGCACCAGGCCGTCACCCTGAAGCTCGTTCCCGATCCCAGCGTCGCGGTCGTGGCGCCGCCGCCCCCGGTCGTGTCGCCGGCCCCCGTCAACACGGCCCCGGCGCCGGCCGATTCCGCCCCGCAGGAAGGCGGCGGAAAAACGCTCGCGTTCGTGATGCTCGGGGTCGGCGGAGTGGGTCTCGTAACGGGCGGCGTAACGGGATTCTTGGCGATACAGAAGAAGAGCGATCTCGACTGTCCGGACAAGACATGTACCGGTTCCCAGGCGGACGAGCTCGACAGCGCGAACACCTTGGCGCTCGTTTCGACGATCGGTTTCGGCGTCGGTGCCGCCGCGGCAGTCGTCGGCGTGGTGCTGCTCGCGACGTCGGGAAGCTCAGCGGAGAAGCCGGCGACCGCGAGCGTCGCCGGTGTGAGAGTCACGCCCTACCTCGGACTACGATCCGCCGGAGTTACGGGCGCTTTCTAGCGCGCAAGTTCTTGCCCTGAGTCGCTCAATCCTCGCCGTCGAGCACCGCGCGGATTTTCTGGCGCAGCGAATCGGGCGTGATCGGCTTCTGCAGGAAGGCGACGCCGCTTTCCAGGATGCCGTGGCGGACGACGGTTTCGTCCGTGTAGCCCGACATGCAAATCGCCTTGAGACCCGGCCGAATCTCGCGCACGCGGCGCACGACTTCCGGGCCGCTCATCTTCGGCATCACGACGTCGGTGAGCAAAAGGTCGATCGTTTGCGTGCGGGTCCGAACGAAGTCGAGCGCCTGCTCGGCGGTGGCCGCTTCGAGAACGCGGTAGCCTCCGCGGGCGAGCATCGCGAGGACCACCCGACGCACCTGTTCTTCGTCCTCGAGCACGAGAATGGTTTCCGTGCCGGCGCGCGGGACCGGTTTCGGCTTCGGTCCCTCGTTTTCCTTGTCGGCCGGCACGCTCGGAAAGTAGACCTTGAACACGGCCCCGCGCCCGGGCTCGCTGTAGACCCAGATGTGCCCGCCGCTCTGGCGGACGACCCCGAACACCGTCGAGAGGCCGAGCCCGGTTCCGCGGCCCACCTCTTTCGTCGTGAAGAAAGGTTCGAAAATGCGCTCCTGCGTCGCGCGATCCATGCCGTGGCCCGTGTCGCTGACGGCGAGCATGACGTGCGGTCCGGGAACGATGATGGGGTGGTCGGACGCATAGTTTTCGTCGAGCGTCACGTTGGCGGTTTCGAGCGTGAGCTTGCCGCCCTTCGGCATGGCGTCGCGCGCGTTCACGACGAGATTCATCAAGACTTGCTCGATCTGGCTCGGATCGACGCGCACGCTGCCGAGATCGGGCGCCTTCACCGCGACGAACTCGACGTCTTCGCCGATCAGACGCTCGAGCATGCGCTCGACCTGCCCGATCACCTCGTTCAAATTGACGACGCGCGGCTCGAGGACTTGTTGGCGGCTGAACGCGAGCAGCTGGCGGGTGAGGTCGCGCGCGCGCTCGGCGGCGCTCATGACCTCTGCGAGCTGGCCGCGCAGCGGATCGTCTCCCCGCGTGCGCTCCAGGCTGAGCGACGTGTAGCCCATGATCACGCTCAAGAGATTGTTGAAATCATGGGCGACGCCGCCTGCGAGCCGGCCCACCGCCTCCATCTTCTGCGCTTGGCGGAGCTGTTCCTGGAGAGCGTCTCGCGCGAGCTTCTGCTCGGTGATGTCCACGGAAACGCCGAGCAGATGACGCGGCTGTCCGAACGCGTCCAGGATGGGAATCTTGCGCGTGTGCAGCCAGCGCCGGCCTCCGGGCGTTTCGATAGGCTCTTCCGGAATGTCTTCGACGGTGCCGCGGTCGAGCACCTGACGATCTTTGGCGACGAAGAAGTCGGCTTGCTCTCTTGGAAAGAAGTCATGGTCGTTCTTCCCCATGAGCGCGTCCCGCGAGACGCCGAGGAGCTCTTCGCCCGCCTTGTTGAAGTACTCGAAGCGAAGCTCACCCGCCTCTTTCATGAAGACCATGGTCGGCACGTGCTCGAGCACCTCCGACAGGAATTGACTGAGGGAATCGCTCGCCGTGCCTCCGGTCGCGACCGGGTCGAAGATCACGGCTACCGAGTCGGTGTCCGCGGGAAGCGCATGCACCCGGTACGAAAGGTTGCGACCGCTCGCATCCATGACGCGCCCGAGATCGCGCCCCACGCGCGTGCGGCAAACCTCGGCGTACATGCGCAAGCGCTCGGGGCTCGCGTTGGGGAATGCCTCGCGGGCGCGCCTTCCAACGAGGTCGTGCAGCCCCGCCTGCTGCAACAAATGGAAGGCAGCCGGGTTCGCGTGGACGAAACGCAGCGAGCTCTCGTCTTGGGGGTCGAGGAGGTCGAACACGACGACCCCGGAGGCGACGCCGTCGAGTACTTCCCGAAACCAACCCTGACCCAAAGCTCTCACCTCTTCCCATCTGCCCGCTCGACGCGAGCTGCCACAACCTATCACGAACGCGAAAGCGCGGGGTCGGCGGCGACGCCGTAAAAGCGCGCGGCGTTCTCGCCGAAAAGCTTCCGTTCGAAGGGGCCGTCGAGCCGCGATCCGAGGACTTCGACGAGCAGGCCGACGACGCGGTCGTACGAAGCGGCGAGCGTGCAGACCGGCCAATCGCTGCCGAACAGCAGGCGATCGGGGCCGAAGGCGTCGAGCACGTGCTCGACGGCGGGCGCGAACTCCGATGCCGGCGCTCCGCCGGCCGCTTCGGTGACGAGGCCCGATAGTTTACACATCACGTTGGGATGTTCCGCGATGCGCGTGATTCCCGAGCGCCAGGCGGCGAGCGAGGCGCCTCGGATGTCGGGCTTCGCGCAATGGTCGACCACCGCTCGGATTCCGGGAACTTTTTCTAGGGCCAGCGCGGCGATTGGCAAGTGCCGTGGAAGTACCAACAAATCGAGCGTCCTGCCGGCTCGAGCGAGCTCGCCGAGGTGCTCCAGCACGCGCGGGCGAACGAGGAAGCGGTCGTCGGGAAGGTCCTGGAGCATGGGGCGAATCCCGAGGAATTTGGGGCGTCCGAGGTAGCGAGGCAAAAGGCTCGTAAAGTCGGACGCCTCGACATCGAGCCAGCCCACGACGCCGGCGATGCTTGCTTCCGCGTCGGCAAGGTCGAGCAGGAAGTCGGTTTCGGCGCGCGTCGCAGCGGCCTGCACCACGACGGTGCGATCGATGCGGTGCCGCGCGAGCTCGGGCGCCAGATCCGGCGGGAGGAAGTCGCGGCGAATCGGCGCAACGACGGGCGCGTTCAGCCAGTCGTAGTCGCCGCGCTCGAGTTTCCAGTAGTGCTGGTGGGCGTCGATGCGCATGCGGAGATGGTAGCGTGTCACGGCTCATGCGGCGCCTGCACTTCGTCGTCCTCGCGTCGGGTCTCGCCGTCGTCCTCGCCGCGGTTGCGCTCGTCGGCCCTTCGACGTTCGGGCTCGCGTTTCGTTCACCCCGAGCGGCTTGGGATCGGCTGGCGTTCGCCGAGGAACGAGCGGGCCGCGTCGACTTCGAAATGGTGGCGCGAGGCTTCGCGCAAACGACGGACGTGCAGTTCGTCCCCGGCGCCGGGCTCCGCGTCGTGGTGCTCCAAAAGACCGGCACGGCGCGCGTGGTGACGCTGCCGCGGCCCGGCGCGTCGCACGTCGCCGACGTGAAGGACTCGTCGCTGCTGTTCCGGGTGGACGTGCGCGATCGCAGCGAGCTCGGGTTGCTCGGCCTCGCGTTCTCGCCCGGGTTCCGCGATAACGGGCTCTTCTACGTGAACTACAACCCCGCGGAGGGCGAGATGCGAACGCGCGTCTCCGAGTGGTTCGTGCCGCCCGATCGTCTCGGCGCGGAACCCGCGAGGGAGATGCGCGTGATGCTGGAGGTCGTGCAGCCGTATTCGAATCACAACGGCGGGGGGCTCGTTTTCGGTCCGGACGGTATGCTCTACGTCGGACTCGGCGACGGGGGCTCGGGCGGTGACCCTCTCGACAACGGGCAGAAGCTTTCGACGCTGCTCGGCAAGATGCTTCGCATCGACGTGGGTCGAAAGGATGCAGGGCTCGAGTACGCGGTGCCCAGGGACAATCCGTTCATCGGTACGAAGGGCGCGCGCCCGGAAATCTGGGCGTACGGCCTGCGCAATCCGTGGCGCTACTCGTTCGATCCCAAGGGCAGAATGATTGCCGGCGACGTCGGGCAGAACGCCTGGGAGGAGATCTCGTTCGTCGAGCGTGGCAAGAACCTCGGGTGGAGGCTTCGCGAAGGCGCCCACTGCTTCTCACCGAAAGAGGGCTGTAGAACGGCAGGCTTGGTCGAGCCTCTCTTCGAGTACGACCGGTCGCTCGGCATCAGCGTGACGGGAGGGTTCGTCTACACCGGCAAGCGCATCCCCTCGCTCGCCGGTCGCTACGTGTTCGGTGACTTCGCGACCGGCCGACTCTGGGCGCTCGAGCTGCCGGATTCCGTCCGGCGGGCCAATGCAACGCTCCTCGGGCGGTTCAGCTACGCGTTCTCGACCTTCGCTCGGGATCCGGACGGAGAGCTCTACGCTGCGGACTTCGGGCCGGGAACGCTGCATCGCTTGGTTTCGCGCTGAGCACGGCGCGTGAACGACGGCGCCCTCTCGGGGCATGCTTCTTGCGAAAGTAGCGCAAGAGCCGGTTCATCCCGGCGCCATGCCCTTCGATGCCTCGCCAATAACATCAACAGTTCCAATTACTTGGAACCTTGGTGGGACCTGAGCGAGAAGGTTATCCGTCCGTGAATTTTGCGCACACTCGCCTACCTTCTGTAGTTCCCTTGCTACACCCGCGATCGCTCTGCCAGGCGTGCGGCGTAGAGATCGAACAAGGCGCGAAAGTGCTCCTCGGTCGTGGGAAGGCGCAAGGAACGCTCGCGAGCGTTCGCGCGGAGGTCGGTGGCGGAGCGGCCGAGCAGTCGTTCGATGGCTCCTGCGATTGCGTCCGGCCCCGCGTACGCTGGGTAGCGCTCCGACCAGCCGGCCTCGGCGAGGTCGACGGCACCGCCCGCGTCGGGGACCACGAGCGGCGTTCCGGACGCGAGGCACTCGGCGAGCAGGAAGCCGAAGGTCTCGCAGGTCGAGCCGTGGGTGAGCAGGTCGACGCTCGCGAGCAGGCGTGCGTACTCGCCGCGGTCGCGGGTGAAGACGACGCCGCGAAATCGCGGCAGCCGGCGTCCGGCGGCTTCGAGTCGACCGCGTTCGGGGCCGTCACCGAGCAAGACGAGTCCGACGGGCCGCCGTTTGGCGACGAGCTCGAGCGCTTCGATGACGCGAAGCTGGCGCTTGTCCGCAGCGAGACGTCCGGCGACGAGCGCGAGCCGTGCTCGGGGATCGCTCGCGAGCTCGCCGAGGATCTCGGCGCGCAGCGCTTCGTCGCGCCGTTCGGGACCGAACGGCTCGCGATCGATGCCGAAGCGCACGGTGTGCACGTTTCGAAAGCCGCGTGCCGTGAGCTCGCGCTCGAGCCACTCGCCCGCGACGACGGTCACGTCGGCCGAGGCGCAGATGGCCTTCATGTAGCCCCACGCGGCGCGCTCGAGCAGCCGGCCCGCGACGTTCTTCGCGAGCGGCGTCACGTAGCACCCGATCGGATCCGAATGATAGACGTACGAACGCAACGGCACGCCGAGCGTCGCGCCCACCCAGCTCGGTACGAACGGGCTCGAGAGCTGCAGGACGTCCGGAGCGAGCTCGCGAACGAGCGCGCGCATGCGCAGAACGCCGATGGGCGCGTGGTAGCTCGGGTCGTACGGCATGCGCGGCGCCGCGTAGCGCACGATGCGACCGCCCTCGGCGACGCGCGTTTCTTCGTCGCGCGGCCCGGGCGCGACCACGATCACTTCGTGACCGAGGGACCCAGCACATCGCAGCATCTTATCCAAGTACGAGCGCACGCCTCCGCCGCGCTCCGAGTAGAACTCGGCAAGGTCTAGCACCCGCATGTCTCAATCGCGCATATCAGAATCGGTCCTCCTTGGTAAGCCGTTCGCTGGGCCGTTCCCGAAGCGTCTCGGCATCTTGAACGACTACGTTCGCATTCCCTACGCGAACGGCTCTTCCTTCGCGTCGCAGCTCCTCTACCGCGAGTTCTCGGCCCGCGGCCACGAAGTGTCCGTCGTGGGTCCGCGCGATCGTGCCGCGACGGCGGCCGAGCTCCCGCGACGGCACGTCGAGCTGCCGAGCGTCCCCGTGCGGATGCACCCTGGTGTCCACATGCCGTTTCCGTCGCGCGACGCGCTCGCGACGGTAGCCGCACAAAACTTCGATCTCGTGCTCGGCCAAACGGGCACGGCGCTCCTGAACCTCGGGGTCTGGCTGCGCCGCACACGCGGCGTTCCCATGCTGTGCGTGAACACGGTTCACCTCGCGAGCGTCTACGACGTGCTCTTGCCCGACGTGCTCCACGAGAGCTCGCGCTTCCGCCAGTTCTGCGACGGCACCGTCGTGCCGTTCGTCGAGCAGCAGGCCGTGCGCATGTACAACGAAAGCGACGGGCTCATCGTGCTCTCGGAGGGCCTCAAGGGCTTCTGGCGCGAGCGCGGCGTACGCGTGCCGATCCACGTGATCCCGCGCTGCATCGATCCGACGGTGTTCGACGGCGTCGAGCGTCCCGATCCGTTCGCGAAGACGGCGCCGCGCGGCCACCGGCTGCTCTGCGTCTGCCGCCACACGCGCGAGAAATCCGTGAGTCGCTTGCTCAAGATTTTCGCCGAGCTCATCGCGCCCGCCGTGCCGGACGCGACGCTCACGCTCGTCGGCGACGGTCCCGATCACGACGTGTTCCGCGCCGAGGCGCTCGAGCTCGGCATCGCCGACCGCACGTTTTTTCCCGGCGAGCAGGGGCTCGCCGGTATCAGCGCCTGGTATCAGCACGCCGACGTCTTCGTGTACGCTTCGCTCTCCGAAACGTACGGTCAGGTGGTCAGCGAAGCGCTGTGGTCAGGCTTGCCCGTGGTCGCTTTCGAAGACCGCATGGGTGTGTCGCAGCAGATCGAGAGCGGGAAGAACGCCGTCCTCGTCCCACCCGGTCCCGACGAGCGCGCCGCGAACTGGCGCTTCGCGGGTGAGGTCGCTGCGTTCCTGCGCGATCCGGCGCGAAGGCAGCAGTTCGGCCAGGCCGCGCGTCGCGTCGCCTTCGAGCGCTCGAGCGTCGAAGTCGCCGTAGGCCGGTACTACCAGGCGTTCGAGTCGGCTCGCGAGCACTGCCTGCGCACGCGGCACGGCGCGCGCGATCGCGCCATTTTTCCCATTGCGCGCTGGGCCGCTCTCCACATGGCGACCGCCGCCCTCGGCACGCTCCGGGCTCCGGCCGTCGTGAACCGCAACGGTCAGCGGCAGCCGGGTTGGGATCACATCGAGCTCGTCGACTGACGCGTATACTGCCGGAGTGACGCCCCGGGATGCGCTCGTATCGCTCGCCGTCGCGCTCGCGGCGGGCATTCTCGTCGGCGGTGAGCGCCAGCAGGCGCACGGCGAGCAAGCGCAGCGCGATTTCGGCGGCATCCGCACGTATCCGCTGATCGCGCTGCTCGGCGCGCTCGGCGCGCTCCTCGACGCTTCGGGAGTGCACGTCGCGCTCGTCGGGTTTCTCGTCGCGCTCGTGGCGCTCCTGTTTCGTCAGCACGGCCAGGCAAAAAACCAGGATCCCGGAGTGACGTCCGAAGTCGCCGCGATGGTGACGTTCGCGCTCGGCGCGCTCGCCGCGAGCCCGCACGTCCTTCCGAACGGCGAGCGCTGGCTGCTGGTCATCGGAGCGGCCGCGGTCACCATGGTCCTCCTCGCCGTCAAACGCCCGCTTCACGGCTTCATCGCGAAGGTGTCTCAGGAAGACATCTACGCGACCGCGAAGTTCGTCCTGCTCGCGCTCGTCGTGCTGCCGCTCTTGCCGAATCGCAACTACGGGCCGTTCGGCGCGCTGAACCCCTTCAAGATCGGCCTCTTCATCGTGCTCATCGCCGGCGTGGGCTTCGCGGGCTACCTCGCCGCGCGGCTCGTCGGTAGCAAGCGAGGCCTCTTGCTCGTCGGGCTCGTCGGCGGGCTCGTCTCGTCGACGGCCGTCACGCTCACGTTGTCCGCGCGCGCGAAGGACGCGCCCGCCGTGGTTCCGAGCGCCGCTCTCGCCATTCTCGCCGCCTGCTCGACCATGTTCGCTCGCTTGATCGTCGTCGTCGGCATCGCGCACTACCCGCTGCTCGAAGCGCTCGCGCTGCCTCTCGGCGCGATGGCGCTCATGGGCTTCGGCATCGCTCTCGTCGTCGCGCTCCGGATCGGCAAATCACGGCGCGGCGCCGACGGCGTACCGCTCCGAAATCCCTTCGAGCTCAAGAGCGCGCTCGCGTTCGGGCTATTTTACGCGGTCATCGTGTTCGTCGCGAAAGCCGCGCAAGAGTACGCAGGCGCGCGCGGGCTCTACGCCTCCTCCGTGCTCGCAGGCCTCGCCGACGTCGACGCCATCACGCTCTCGCTCACCGAACTTCATCGCGGCGGACTCGACGCGACGGTGGCGACGACGGGAATCGTGCTCGCGGCGACGACGAACACGCTCGTGAAAGCGGGCATCGCGTTCGTCGCGGGCGGCAAGGCGCTCGCCCTGCGTGTCGGAATCATGCTGCTCGCCGTGATCGCGAGCGGCGCTCTCGCGCTCGGCATCGAGGCGGTGCTCGCGGAGCGCCGGGGCTCAGCGCTCGTCGAAGCCGAAGGTCATGCCTTCGTGCGCGACGCTGAGGTCGATGCCCTTGCCGTGCTCGGCGAGCCAAGCGCTCGCGCGGCTGCCGATCTGATCCAGAGCGTCGTCGGTGCGATCGGGGTCGTGGTGGAAGAGCACGAGCCGTTTCGGTCTCGCGAATTGACCGAGCTTCAGCACGTCCTCGACGAGCGAATGCCCGAAGCCCTTCTTGTGGGGCATGTCGGCCGGGACGTACTGCGAGTCGTGGATGAGTAGATCGACCCCGTCCGCGAAGCGCGCGATGTCGTCCACCGTCACTACCGTGCGCGTCGCACCGATTTCGTTGTCGGTGAGGTAGGCGAGCGACGCGCCGCCGTCGTCGATACGAAAGCCCTGCGCGCCCCCGGGGTGGTTCAATTGAATCCGCCGAACCTGGGCGCTGCCGACTTGCCACACATCGCCCTCGGGGCGCGCGAACTCCACCTTCGAAGGGATGTCGTTCACGCTGACGGGGAAATGGATATCGTCGAAAATGTTGCGCTGAAAGCGCTCCTGGTCTTCGTTCGCGAGCGGGTAGACGAGCAGGTGATTGGTCTTGTCGTAGAGCGGGGCGAAAAACGGCAGGCCCATCACGTGGTCCCAGTGCGTGTGGGACAAGAAGAGGTGCACCGGCGAGGAGCGACCTTCGCGCATCAGCACCTTGCCGAGCTCGCGCAAGCCGGTGCCCGCGTCGAGCGCCAGCGTCGAACCGTCGCGCAGCCGAACCTCGACGCACGACGTGTTGCCGCCGTACCGCGAGGTCTGCGGGCCCGGCGCGGGCACCGAGCCCCTCACTCCGTGGAAAGTCACGCGCATGCGCGGGGAGCCACTCTAACCTTTGGTAGGCGACATTTCGAGGGGTAGAACGGCGGGGGGCAAAACCGGCTCCCGCCTGGGGCCGAAAGTGGCCGGAAACGTCCAACGCCGTCGACCTCTCCCGGGCTTCCGGCCGCGGGTATGCTTGGACGATGTCGACGAAACGGTCTCTCGCTCCGGGTTTCCTGGTTGCTGCGCCGCCGCTCGGCGATCCGAATTTCGATCGCTCGGTCGTGCTGCTCGCGGCGCACGGTACCGACGGCGCCTTCGGCTGGGTGCTCAACGGCCGCGAGGTCATGATGCTCGGCGAGCTCCTCGTTCGGGCCGAGCTCGTTCCGGAGACGCCGGACCTTCCCGGCAGCGTTCGCGTCGGGGGGCCCGTTTCCCCCGACCAGCTGTGGCTCGTCTACCGTGCGGACGATCGTTTCGAGGCTTACGAAGGTCAGCTCGAGCTAGGGCAGGGGGTCGTGGCTTCGGCGTCTCGCCAAGTGCTCGAGGCCATCATCGACGGAAGCGTGCCCGAGAGTCTGATGGCGCTCGTCGGCTACGCAGGCTGGGCTCCGGGCCAGCTCGAGAACGAAATCCGCGTCGGTGCGTGGCTTCCGACGGATCTCGATGCGTCGGTCGTCTTCGACGTGCCGCGCGAAGAACTCTGGCAGGCGGCGTACGAGCGCCTGGGGACGACGCCCATCGCCTTCACGTCGCGTACGGTCGGCTCGGCCTGACGGGATTCGGCTCGGCGCTTCGGTCGCTCGTGACGAGCGGAACGAACATGCATGCCATGCGCTTGTCCCACACGACCTCCCCCGTCCCTTTGCGCTTGCCGACGAGCAGGTGCTGGCCGTCGTCGTCCCCGACCGGTATCGCGATGCGACCGTTCGGCGCGAGCTGGTCGACGAGCGCCGGGGGGACGTTGCGCGCTCCCGCAGAAACCAAGATCACGTCGAAAGGAGCAGCGTCGCGTAGCCCGCGTTCACCCGTGCCCCGGTGGATCCGGACGTTCGAGACGCCGAGTCGCGCGAGGGTCGCGCGGGCGCGTTCCGCGAGATTCGGCAGGATCTCGACGGCGTCCACGCGCTCGACCAAGGTGGCGAGCAGGGCGGCGGCGTAGCCCGAGCCCGCGCCGACCTCGAGCGCTCGGTCGTTCGGCTCGGGCGCGAGCGCGTCGAACATGAGCGCGATCATGCTTGGCTGGCTGATCGTCTGGTCCTGGCCGATGGGGAGCGCCCGGTCCTCGTAGGCGTGGAGCGCTTGCTCCGCCGGCACGAACGCGTGGCGCGGGACACGACGCAACGCCGCGAGTAGGCGTTCGTCCTCGATGCCCGTGTTCCGGGCGACCGCTCGCGCCATTCGCTCGCGTTCTTCCGTTCGTTCGTTGCCGTTCACGAGGTCCAATGGTGGTCACTCTCGGCCGACTTGGCAACCGGTGGTACGCTCGTGTCGTGCCGTCTTCATCGAGCCGATCCGGGGCGTGGCACATTGGCTCGTTCGCGGCGACCTCCGCCGCCGCCGTCGCGCTTCTCCTCGCTTTTCCGCAAGCGGCGGTGCGCGCTCAGGCAAATCCGCGCTGCCCCTCCGAGATGGTGCTCGTCAAAAACTTCTGCATCGATCGCTTCGAGGCGTCGATGGTCGACAGGCAAAGCGGAAAGCCGCTATCGCCCTACTACCCACCGAGCCAGCGCGAGCTTTCCGGCGTGTTCGACTACTGGATGCTCGAGCGGCGCTCTTTCGGGGAGGCTGCGGCCCGCGAGCTCCCGCTGCCCGAGCTCCCCGAATGGCAGCGCGAGCAGGAATTTTCACCCCGTGCCGTTGCGCGTGCGGGCGTCGTGCCGCAGGCGTACGTCTCGTACCCGGTCGCGAAGCGCGCCTGCGAGGCCGCAGGCAAGCGCCTGTGCTCGCAGAAGGAGTGGACGACGGCGTGCGGCGGCGAGCGGGGGTTCAAGTACCCGTACGGCGAGCGCTATCAGGCTTTGGTGTGTAACGTGCACCGCCAGTACCATCCGGCCTTCGTGCTCCACGCGAACAGTTCGCTCGGGCATCGCGATCCGCGCTTGAATCTCCTCGTCGAGGGGGAGCGCGACCCGTTGCTCCGCCTGACCGGAGCGACCCCGAAATGCGCGAGCCCGTGGAACGGCGATGCCGTCTACGACATGGTAGGAAACATCGACGAATGGGTGGAGGGGGAGAAAACGCCTGCTTTCGTCGGCGGCTTCTACGCGCGTTCGACGACGAAGGGCTGCGAGGCCGTCGTCGATTCGCACGCAGCCATTTACTACGACTATTCGACGGGGGTGCGTTGCTGCAAGGCGGCGCCCGCCAGTGTAGAATGAACCCGATGCCGCGCGCTTTCGCGAAAGGAACGCTCGCGGCAGTGGTGCTCCTCGGTTGCTCGGCGGAAGCTCCGCGCGGCTTGCCCGGAGTCGCTCGTGAACCCATCGTCGGCGGCGAGCTCGATCGCGACCACAACGAAGTCGTCGAGCTCGTCACGGAGTTCGGCAGTAGCTCCGTCGGCCTGTGCACCGGAACGCTGATCGCGCCGAACCTCGTGCTGACGGCACGGCATTGCGTCGCACCGGGAGGGAGCGAGACCGTCGTGTGCGGCGAGTCACCGTTCGCGGCGCCGGTTGCCGGTCGCGCCGTGCACGCGACCACGGCCATCTCGCCCTCGCAGTCGAGTCTCTTCTATTCCGGAAAGAGCGTCAGCGTCCCGGCGGAGGGCAACGACACCTGCGGCTTCGATCTAGCCCTCGTTACGCTCGTCGACAACGTCTCGCCGTCGGTTGCGCGCCCGGCGGTGCCGCGTATCGACGTCCGGGCGATCGCGGGCGAATCCTACGTCGCGCTCGGCTACGGCATCGACGATCGCGGCAATCGCACGGCGGGCCGAATGCGCCTCGACGGTCTCGTGATCCAATGCTCGACCGGCCGGTGCGGCGGGTTCGACCTCGCGGCGACGGAGTTCATGGGGGAAGCCGGGGTCTGTTCGGGAGACTCGGGCGGGCCGGCGCTCGATATGGACGGCCGCGTGATCGGGGTGCTCTCGCGCGGCTCGGATCCGTGCGGCACCCCCGTTTACGGCGGCGTGGCCGGGTTTCGCGACTGGATCATGGCGACCGCGCTCGATGCCGCGGCGGCGGGCGGCTACGAGCCGCCGTTCTGGGCGACGAGCGGAAGCAGCGATCGGCCGCCGGGTGTCGAGGGTGATCCATGCTCGTCGGGCGACGACTGCGGCGACGGCAGTGTCTGTTACTACGAATCGGATCCACTGTTCGCGGTGTGCACCCGCCCTTGCGCCACCTCGCGCGATTGCAGCGAGCCGGCTGCGTGTGTCGCCGGTTTCGACGCTCCTGGCGGTGGGCTCTGCCTGGTGCCGGCGCGCCCCCCTGATGAAGCCGAACGCGACGACGCCGCGGCGAACAGCGGCGGCTCGTGCGCGCTTCGACCGGCTTCCCGGCAGGAAGCACCGCTTTCACCGTGGCTCCTCGGCCTGGGAATGCTCGTCGTCATGCAGCGCCGTGCCGAGCTTCGGCCGCGGCGTTGCGGCAATTCGCTACGTCGCTGAGTTCTGCGAGAGCCGCTAGGCTCGCCATTCGGTCGATGGAAGAGTCCCTCGATTTTCTCGCCGGCCAGGGCGAGATGGCACGCCGAATGCGTTCGACCGACT
>DASUTR010000405.1:0-3767 GCA_036374535.1 Polyangiaceae bacterium | reverse complement strand
CGATCAAGGGTTGCCCCTCGCTGCCCACGCAGAAATGGGCGTCCGGCAACGTTCGCGACGAGTCCCTCGAAGCAATTTGGGAGCGTGGCGGACCGATTCGCTACACGCGCGATCGCACGGTCCGCGATCTCTGGGGTTTCTGCGGGAGCTGCTACTACGCCGACACGTGCCGCGCCGGCTGCACGTGGATGGGCGACACGCTCTTCGGCAAGCCGGGCAATAACCCATTTTGCCATCATCGCGCGCTCGAGCTTCAGAAGCAGGGCAAACGCGAGCGCATCGAACGCGTCGAAGCCGCGCGCGGCGCGCCGTTCGACGCCGGGCTATTTCGTTTGATCGAGGAGGAGTTTCCATCATGAGCCGTCTTCTTCCCTGTTCGGAGTGCAACCGCCACGTGCTGGCGCGAGCCACGGAGTGTCCGTTTTGCGGCGCCGAGCTCGATCCCGACGAGCGTTCGGCGAGGCCAGAAATCGTGCAACCCCGGCTCAGCCGCGCGGCGCTCGTCGTGTTCGGGACGGCCCTCGCGAGCACCGTCGTCACTGCGTGCGGTGGTGAATCCGACGAGGAGTCGGATGACGGCGCTCGCGCGACCGGTGGCCAGCAGAGTGGGGGCAGCGGTGGCGTCGGCGCCGGCAACCCGAACACCGGCGGAAACCCGAGCTTCGGTGGCGTGGGCGTCCCGACGGGCGGTGCCTATGGCGCGCCGCCGTTCTTCGGCGGATCCGGGGGCGCCGGCGCCGCGGCGGGTACCGCAGGCGCAAAAGGGGGCGCAGCCGGCGAATCGACGAGTGGGGCTGGGGGTAGTGCCGGTGGTGGGCAAGGCGGATCGGCCGAGCAGGCGGGTTCCGGCGGGAGTGCGGGCCAGGGCGGTTTCGGTACCGCGGGCGCCTATGGCGCGCCGCCGCTCGGCGGCTCCGCGGGAACGGGCGGCGCGCCTCGAGCCGGCGCGCCTCAAGCCGGCACGACACCCGGCGGCGCGGCGGGCCAAGCCGGCGGAGGCTAGGGCGCGAGCAGCCGCGCCCGTCGCCGGAGCGCGGTGCGTTCGAAGCTTCAGCGAGCCATGGCCGTCATGCCGCCGTCCACGATCACGGTGGAGCCCGTTACGTAGGAGCTCGAGCCGGAGCAAAGCCACGCGATCACGTTCGCTGCTTCTTCGGCTCGGCCGATGCGACGAAGGGGGATGTGACTTTCATACATTCGGCGGACGGGCTCGACGTTTCCGTCGGGGGCTTGTCGCTCGAGCGCGGTGGCCAACATCGGCGTATCGAACGCTCCCAGGACCAGCGCGTTCACGCGAATGCCGTTGCGAGCGTGATCGAGGGCGGCTGCTTTGGCGAGGGAGATCGAAGCGGCCTTCGAAGCGCCGTAGAGCGCGGCGTTGGTTGCGGCGCCGAGGCCGTTGATGCTCGAGACCACGACGACGGAGCACTCCCCGGGAGTCTGCGAGACGAGCTGCCCGAGGATTGCGCGGAGCGCGTAAACCGTGGCTCGGATTTCGGAAAGCAGCTCGCGCTCGATGCCCTGGTCGTCGACTTGCGCGAGCGGCACCATGGCGCTCGCGGACGGCATCTGTGCGGCGGCGAGAACGGCGCCGTCGATGCGTCCATACGCGGCGACCGCGCGCGAGACGATTTGCTGCATCGCCTCGGGACGCGTGAGATCGGTCAGATCCAGGCGCGTGTCGGCCCCGAGCGCGCGGGCTTGCTGCTCGACCTCCGCGCCGCGCTCCGAATTGCGGCCGACGAGGGTGAGTTTCGCGCCTTTGCCGGCGAGCTCGAGGGCGGCTGCGCGCCCGATGCCCGAGGTCGCGCCGGTGACGATGATGCTCTTGCCTGCGAGGTCGTTCATGCGTTCAACGTAGGGATGTCCGGCGCGGCGAAAGAGAGCTTTTTGTCCCGAAAATGCGTGCGAAACTCCGACCATGGAGGCATGGCAGGGCCTGATCGGCTTCGACGAGGCGAGGACGAGCTCCTTCGAGCTGCACGGCAATTGGGCGGGCTTCATCCGCGGGTGCGGCTATCCGGGCTTCTACCTCGTCGAGCAGGGCAATCTATGCGTCACGCTGGGGCGGCAACGCTACCGATTGCGCGGCGGAGACCTGCTCTTGCTGCCAAGGTCCACGGATCACGTGCTCGGCAATCGAGACGACATCGCCGTCGTGCCCATCGAGGACATCACGGCTCGCGCCAAGCCTCGTGGCGAAACCTTCGTCGTCGGCGAAGGGGATCGAGCGCTGCGCGTTCGGTCCGCGGCGTTCCTGGGTCGCCGCCTGGCGTTCGGCTGGCTGCCGCCCGCGATGATGCTGAGTCGTTCGGAAGGGCCCTCCTCGCTGCGTCACATGACGCGAGCGTTGGTCGACCTCCTACGCCGTGGCGAGCACGCTGCGCTCTGCCCGCTGTCGGAAGCGGTGTTCATCGCGGCGCTCGATGCGGCCGTCGAGGCTGCGCATTTGGACCTGGACGTCTTGCGCGCCATGAACCAAGCGCGCACGGCCCCTGCGGATTTTGCGTCGGTGAGCTCCCTCGCGCGTGCCACGGGGCTGTCTCGCTCGCGTCTCTCGGAACGTTTTCAGCTCGCTTTCGGCGAGCCACCGATGCGCTGGCTTCGGCGCTTGCGCATGGAAGCCGCAAGAGCCGACCTCATGAGTGGCTCTGCCAGCGTGGCGCAGATTTCGGAACGATTCGGCTACTCGTCGGAGTCCGCTTTTCGAAAGGCCTATCGGCAGGTTCTTGGCGAGCCCGCTACGGTCAAGCGTCGTCGTTGAAGCCCGGTCGCCGCGTTCTCGACGCCGCGCATTCCGCGCAAATGTCTCCGCCGGAACGGGGTCGAGCTCGTAGCCTCCCCGCTCGAGGCTTATCTCGTCTACCCTAAAGGACTCTTGGACGAAAAGTGGACTCTTCGCTTCGACGAACGCGCCGGGCGTGTGTTCATCATCGGTCAAGGCTTCGCGACCGAACAAGTATCGAAGACGGCCGCCGATAGGTTTCTCGAGGTGCTCGGCTCGAACACCGTCGATCTCGTAGTCGATGTCGGCAATGTTACCGGATACGCGAGCGGAGCGCGGCGCGCCTGGCAGGAACGCTTCTACCCGGTGAGAAAACAGCTCAAGCGCTTGCTGATCGTCGGCTCGAACATTCCTTCCATGGTGCGCATGGCCGCCACCGTCGTCGCCGCCGTCACGGGGGTACCCGTCCGCTTCTACACGACCATGGCCGAGCTCGAGCTTTCGGTTGGGCGCGACAAGACGGGCTGAACCAGCGCACCGACTGCCTTCGAAAAGTCGAATCCGAGGTCAGAGTCGCGCGCGCCGTCAACCCGCCGGGGTGATCTTCAAGAGCTTCCCGTCCGAGCCATCGGTGAGCACGTAGAGGGCGCCGTCGGGGCCTTCGACGATATCGCGCATACGCTCCTTCCGGTCGGTGAGCAGACGCTCCTCGCCGGCGACTCGATCGTCTCTGAGCTCGAGCCGGATGAGCGCCTGGCTCGAGAGTCCCGCGACGAGGAAGTTCCCTTTCCATTCGGGGAAGAGCTTGCCCGAATAGATCAGGAGCGCTCCCGGAGAGATCACCGGATCCCAGTAGTAGACGGGTTGCTCCATACCGGGAGCTTGCGTCGACTTGTGAATCGGGTCGCCCGAGTACTCTTCGCCGTACCCGATCGTGGGCCAGCCGTAGTCCTTGCTCTTTTCCACGAGATTCAGCTCGTCGCCGCCTTTCGGTCCCATTTCCGCGACCCAGAGGCGCTTCTTGTCGTCCAGATCCGCGCCG
>DASUTR010000404.1:0-3515 GCA_036374535.1 Polyangiaceae bacterium | reverse complement strand
CCGCGGCGCGCGAGCATCGCCATCGTGTCGCGCTGGGGCGAGATGAGTCTGCGCATGGTGACGAGGTGGCGCTTGAGCTCGAAGATGCGCAAGAGCTGCTTGCGTTCCGGCGCGGCCAGCACCGAATCTTCGAGCTCTTCGAGCTCGTCCGCGATGCGATCGAGAATGGGGAAGTTCGCGTCGACGAGCGCGTCGGCGATGAGGTAGTAGACGAAATCGACGCCGCGCCGAAGCAGCGGCTTCTCGCCCCGAGTCCGACGCCAGACCTCTTCGAGCGCCGGGATGAAACCCTCGTGCACGGTCACGAGGTAGCGTTCGCCGAGAAACGCGTGGAGCTCGTGGATGTGGAGCTTTTTCACGTGCGTGTCGGCGCACGAAAAGCCCTGCGTGACCAAGAACAAATGATCGCCGTATTCCTCGACTTTCGGGCGTTGATCGAGGTGCGCGCAGTCTTCGATCGCGAGCGGGTGAAAGCCGAAGCGCTCGCGCAGGAGCTCGAGCGAGACGTCGTCCTGATCGGTGAGATCGATGAAGCGGAAGGCTCCCGGGGGCGGCGGAGCGACGGCGTCGGCTCCCTCGCTTTCCTGGAGCTCTCCCGCGGCGTCGAGCTCGAGCACGCGGAAGGTCGCCATGCTATTCGTGCCGCAACGCGCCGTGCGCCGGGGCGGGCGAGCGACGCTCGAACAGCGTCAGGAGCGGCGACGTGAGGAGGGTGGTGACGACGGCCATGATCACCAGCATGGCGAAGAGGCGCGGAGAAATCACGCCCAGATCGAGCCCCACGTTCAGCACGACGAGCTCCATGAGCCCGCGCGTGTTCATGAGCACGCCGAGCGAGCACGCTTCGCGCCAGCCGAGCCCGGTGAGCCGGCCGGCGACGGCGCTGCCGCCGAATTTTCCCGCACAGGCAACCACGATGATCACGAGGCAGAGCATCCAGTCGGACGCGCCTTCGAGCAAACCGATCTGGGTGCGCAGGCCCGTGAAGGCGAAAAAGATGGGAAGCAGCAGCACGACCACGAAGTCTTCGATGCGGTGCGTGAGCTCGCGGGCGAGCAGCGACTCGTGCGGCACGATGGCGCCGAGCAGGAACGCTCCGAAGAGGGCGTGGATACCGATGGATTCGGTGACGAGCGCCGACGCGAGCAGCGCGAGAAACGCGACCGTCGTCGCGCCGCGGCCGACCTTGCCGAGGAGCTCTTGCCGGCGCACGAAACGTCCGACGAGCGGCCGCACGAACACCAGCATGCACGCGACGTAGAGCAGCGTGAGTCCGAGCGTGAGGAACGAGCTCGACGCCTCGGCGCGCACGATGCTCACGACGAAGGCGAGCAAGCACCACGCCGTCGCGTCGTCTACGGCGGCGCAGGCGAGCGCCATGGTTCCGAGCCGCGAGCGACTGAGCCCGCGATCGCTCAGGATGCGTGCAAGCACCGGAAATGCCGTCACCGAGAGCGACACGCCCATGAACAGCGCGAAGCCCGTGAACCCGACGTCGCGCGACGAGAGCTTCGGGTAGAGCCAGAGCGCGAGCGTCGAGCCGAGCACGAACGGCACCACGATGCTCGCGTGCGAGATCGCGATCGTCGCCTCCGAGCGCTGCTTGAGCAGCCGCGTGTCGAGCTCGAGCCCGACGAGGAACATGAACAAGATGACGCCTACCTGGGCGATGACGCTGAGGTGCGGAGCGATCGCTTGCGGCAAGACGAAGGTCTGGAGCTCCGGAGCGACCGCGCCGAAGAGTGAGGGGCCGAGCAGAATCCCCGCGACGACCTCGCCGATCACCGCGGGTTGGTGAAGGAAACGGAAGAGCGCGCCGAGCGCCCGCGAGGCCGCGACGATGACGACGAGCGCGAGCAGCACGTGCTTCAGCGTGTCGACGGGAGCGCGCGGCGACCTGAGCGCCGGCGCTTCGCTTTGCAGGGGCGCGAGCAGCGTTTCCCCGTGCGCGCGGATGAGGAAGAAGGCGGCGATCGCGGCGCCCAACATGGCCGCATACGCGCCGAGCGTCGCGGGGCGCAGGCGCTTTCCCTGCTCCATGGCCGCGTTCGAGTTCTCGCGGGTCCGTGGCTGAGCTCGGGCGTCGTCGGAAGGGGTCATCGGCCGGGATTTTGGAGGGGGTAGTAGCATGGTCGCGATGCTCGGTCTCACGCGCTACCCGTGACTGGTGCTGTTCGCGGCGTGGCTCGGCTCGGGCCTTCGACGTGTTCGACGGCTTGCTCGTCGACCGCGGTCATGCCCGCCGTCGTCGAGACGCGCGATCCGAATTGCGATCACCGAGGGGCGGTGATCCGGACTACTCGGATTTTTTCGCCGCCATCGACGCGCGAATCGCCGCCTTGAGCGGGTTGTCGTTCGCTCGTGGTGCGGTCCGATCGACTTCGGGCTCGGGCTTCGGAGCAGGCGGTGCGGGTTTCGGTGCGGGCTCCGCCTTCGCGACGGGTTCGGGCTTCGCTTTGGGCAGCGGGATCGAACGCGCGGTCTCGGCTGCCGGAGCGGGCTCGTCGAGTTTCACCTTGGTCGCGCGCACGGCTCGCGGCGCCGGCTCGGGCCGCGCGCTGCGCGTCGGCTGAGCCCGCTGGGTACGGCCCGCCGCCGGAAGCGCGCTCAGAGCAAGCGCTTCGGGTTCCGGCTCGGGTTTCGCTTTGCCTTTTGCGGGCGCTGTCGGCAACGAATCGAACGAAACGATCGGCAGACCATCCGGAGTCGAGTTTTTCGTCGCGCCGGCCTGCACGGTTTCCGGTTGCTTCGCGTCGACCGGTTTCGAATCGTCCGTTGCGCTTGCCGGAGCGTTAGCCTCGGCCGGAACGTCGATCGAGCGGGGGGTACCCCACCCCGGTGCTCCGATGCGTTGTTCGATGCTTCGATATTGCGCCTCGAAGCCGGCCCCGCGGGCGAGGGTGAGGAGCACGTCGTTGCGGTAGAGCGCAAAGAGCGCTCCGCCCGTGGCTCCCACGATCAGCGTGAGTACAATCAGGCGGTAGAAGAAGCGCCCAACCGCTGAAAAGAAGCGCCGCGGGCCCGACTGCGCGGCCCCGAACGGCTCTTGGTACTGATACGAATCGACCTCGTACGGGGAGTAGGGGTAGCGCCCGGCCATCGCAAACCTCGGACTCGGCAGTGTAACACCAGCCGGCCCGCGCACCTGTCATTTTCATGCCGGAATAATTTTACACGGGGCAGAGGCGACCGGCTACTGCACGTTTTCGCGAAGGTAGATGTTCGTGCCGTGCGTCCAGAAGACGCCGACGGAAGTGCCGATCCAGTACCAAGCTTGGAGCGAGAGCGACAGAAGCCTTTCGGAGGACTCGATGTCGCCGAGCCGACCCTGGAGTAGCTCCCATTCTGCCGATGTCGGTGTCGGAAAGTTGTCGTGAAACACCAAGTCTTCCTGAATCTGAATGCGGTAGCCGCCGCTGCCCGACCGCTGGAACAGGTTCGTCCATGGTCCGCTGCCGTCTTTTGGCGCGCGCGTGACGTAGTAGAGGACGTTGTCGGGGCGCGGGTCCAAGCGT
>DASUTR010000403.1:0-4348 GCA_036374535.1 Polyangiaceae bacterium | reverse complement strand
ACACCCGCCGTGGCGTTCAGCTGATGTCGCGGCACGTAGGGAAGCTCGTCGCCGGGAAGCACGCTGCCCCACATCGGATCGCTCGAGTCGAAGCGATCGAGAAACTCCGCGAACGTGAGCGTGTACGCGACGTTCATCGGGAAATGCACGACGCCGAGCTCGGGCTCGTGCTCGGCGTACGCTTCGAGGCCGTAGATTTTCGCGCGGCCCGCGTCGAACTGGCGATCGAGGTTTTGATCGAGACAGCCGCTCGACTGCGTGCAGACGTCGGTGAGGTTCGAGTAATCGTTGTAGAATCCGATGAGCTCGACGCGGGCGCGATCCTGCGTGAAGCGCGCGCCGGCCTCGTAGTTCCAGCTGAGCTCGGGGTTTTTCATGCCGCGCTCGTCTTGGGGCGTCGGATCGTTGCGCGGCATGGGCGGAACCGGCGGACTGAACCCACGGTAGGCCCCGGCGAGCAAGCCGAGCTCGTCGATGATCGACCAGTACGCCCCCACGCCCGGCAAGACGACTTGGCCCGTCCCGCCATCGTCGCCGTTCGTTACCTTGTTCGTTCCGCTCGCGTGCCAGAACTCGAAGCGCACACCGGGCGTCAGCGTCAGCGTCTTCCACGTCATCGCGTCGATGACGTGCAGCGCCGCCGATTCGGTCGACGCTTCGTTGAACTCGGTGACGATGACCGGCGTGCCTTCGGGGATCATCCGTCCGCCGAGCATCAGGTAGCCCGACTCGCTCTGACGGCGCTCCACGCGGTCGTAGTGCAGGCGCACGCCGTACTCGATGCGGTGGGAGATCGGACCCGTGACGGGCTCGAACGAAACGACGGTCTGGATGCCTTGCGAAACGAACTCACGATCGTTCGGACCGTGGAGCAGCACGTCGTTCACACCCGTGCTGTCCTCGCGTCCGGAGAGCACGGCGACGACGTGCCGGTTCTGCTCCGAGGCGTCCGGATTGGCGAGGACGTCGAAGAGCCCGCCGTCGCTGCCGACGCCGCGGACGCCCTTGAGTCGGTTCCACACGCGCTGAAAATCGTTGCGGTACGCCGTCGTCGTGAGCTTCATCTTGCGCGTCGGCTCGACGACGTGCGTGAGCGCGAGAGCGGTACGATTCCAGCGCATCCGGTCCATCTGACTCGCGGCGTAACGTGACAGCGGCGCGGCTCGAAAGTCCTCGTCCGTCGTGCCGAGATACGTTTCGTGCGAATCCTCTTCGGAGTACGTCGCCTTGAGCTGAATATCGTGGCGGAGCGCGGAGGTCGGGTCGAAGCCGTGTCCCGCCTTCAGCATGAACTCGTTGCGATAGGAGCCCGTGTCCGAGCCGTCCGGCAGTTCCTTGAACCCGTCGTTGCGAAGATGCACGGCTTCGACCAAGAATCCGTCGCTCTCGTTGCTCGTCCCGTACCAGGCGTGGAGTTTGCCGTACCCGTACTGTCCGACCGCGAGATCGACCTTGCCCGACGGCGCCGCCGGGATCGGACGGGTGACGAAGTCGATGGCGCCGCCCACGGTTTGCGGCCCGTACACGATCGTCGCCGGACCCTTGATCACGCGCACCTGATACATGCGCTGCATGAGGGGGAAATAGTAAGCGGCCGGAGCCGAATACGGTGCGGGGCCGAAGGGCACCCCGTCTTCCATCAACGCGACTTTGGAGCTCCGGTTCGGATTCGTGCCGCGGAGCCCGATGTTCGGGCGCAGGCCGACGCCGTCCTCCGTGCGGACGTAGACGCCGGGCACGGTCTGCAAGATGGCCTGGGCATCGTCGTACTCTTGTCGTTCGAGTTTCTTGTTGTTGACGATGTGCGCCGAGCCCGGAGTCTTCGCGACGCGCGTTCCGGCGATCGTGACCTCTGCGGGTTCGGCCGCAATTCCCGTGTCGCCGCCAGGCTCGGGAGTGCTCGAGTCCGCGGGAGCGTTCGGTTCGGCGGTGGCGTCGCCAGGCGGCTCTGCGGAAGTTGCAGGAGGGGCTTCGCTCGGAGGGGCTTCGCTCGGAGGAGCTTCGCTCGGAGGAGCTTCGCTCGGAGGCGGAGGCGGCGCTTCGTCCGTTTGCGCGCGGGCGCTCGCTGCGGAAGACAAGACGGCGAACAAGAGCAAGCTCGAGACGCTCCTCGGAGCTCGAGCGGTCGTGAGATCGGAGATTCGCGCGACGGCGGCCATGGAAAGGGAAGCGCAACCTAACGCATGGCTATCGAATATGACATTCAAATTCATCAAGCTTCTGAGCTTTTGGCGCGCTCGGCGCATCGAATGAGGATCGCCGCCCTTCGCGACATTTTGCCGCGCACCTTCGCGCCTGAGTGCGGTGCTTGTAAGTGTTTGACTTGGCTAGATAATTCGGTGGACCCTATCCTGAGTGGTTCGATGACGGTAATGAGTGCGAGACGCGAGAGCGGTTCGACCGATAAAAAGCGACGAGCCTGGGGCACCGCCCATTGAGTGAGAGCGACGAGAAAACGCGCGTTACTCAGGTCGTTCAGGCGCCGCCGCCCGATCAGACCCCCGGAAACGATTGCGTCGTCGTCATCTACGCGGCCGAGCCCGGATTGCTCGGCAAGCGCTACGTGCTCGACAAGAGTCCGCTCCGCGTCGGTCGCGGCGGAGACAACCACATCGTGCTCGACGGTGACTCGGTCTCACGCCGTCACTCCCATTTCGAGCGCCGCTCGAACGGCTGGTTCATCGTCGACGACGGTTCGACGAACGGCACGTTCTTGAACGAAGAGCAGATCAAGCGCGAAGCCGGTCTCAACAACGGCGACCGCGTCAAAGTCGGTCCGACGATCCTCAAGTACCTCTCCGGGCTCGATGCCGAGGCGAAGTACCACGAAGAGATCTACCGGATGACGATCGTGGACGGCCTCACGCAGATCCACAACAAGCGCTACCTGTTCGAGGCGCTCGACAAGGAGCTCATCCGTGCCCGAAGGTACGATCGCCAGCTCTCGCTCCTCATCTTCGACATCGACTACTTCAAGAACATCAACGATCAATACGGACATCTGGCGGGCGACTACGTGCTCCGCGAGCTCGCCCGCATCGTCCAGGAACGCATCCGCCGGGACGAGGTATTCGCCCGCTACGGCGGCGAAGAATTCGTGATTGCATTGCCCGAAACCTCGCTTCAAGGCGCCGTCACGCTGGCCGAAAACCTGCGTGCGCGGGTCGAAACGCACGCCTTCTCGTTCCAGGGCGAGCGCATCCCCGTCACCATCAGCATCGGCTGCGCCGTCCTCGGCGAAGAGAAAACCGCCGCCGACTTGATTCAGCTCGCCGACGACAAGCTCTACGAAGCGAAGCGCGGCGGCCGCAACCGCGTCTGCTCGTGACCGCCGACCTTTCCGGTCAAGAGCCGCCGCACGTCCTCGTGCCGCCACCGGGGCCGACCTCGCGCACGTTCCTGCTGCGTCACGCGCGCGCCGCCGCACCGATGGGACCTGCGCCCACCGGGGGACCGAGCGGCATCGTCTACGCGAGCGCGCTCGGCGCGAACGTGGTCGACGTCGACCGCAATCGTTACGTCGATCTCGCGGCCGGGTTCGGTGCCCAGCTGCTCGGTCACCGCCACCCCACGGTGCAGCGTGCCCTCTTGCTCGAAAGCGAGCGCCTGCATCAAGCGCTTGGTGACCTCTACCCGTCGGACGCGAAGGTGTCGCTCGTCGAGCGTCTCTCGCGCCTCCACCCGGACCCGGAAGCGCGCGTCATCGTCGCGCAGTCGGGCTCGGACGCGGTGACGGCGGCGCTCAAGACGGCCGCGCTCGCCACGGGCAATCCCGGGGTCCTCGCGTTCTCCGGTGCGTACCACGGGCTCGGCTACGGGCCGCTCGCCGCCTGCGGCCTGCGCGCGAGCTATCGCGACCCGTTTTCGTCCCAGCTCAATCCGCGCGTGCGCTTCATCGACTATCCCGCGTCGCTCGAGGCCGCGAGCTCGGCGCTCGCGCAGGCCGCGGACGCGTTCGCAGCGGAAGCGATCGGCGCCGTCCTCGTGGAGCCGATTCTCGGCCGCGGCGGCGTCGTGCTGCCGCCCGAAGGGTTTCTCCCCGAGCTCGCCGCGCTCGCCGCGCGCCACGGCGCGCTCTTCGTCGCGGACGAGATCTGGACGGGCCTCGGACGGTCCGGCGCTCTTCTGCGCTCGCTCGCGACGGGCGTCGTCCCGGATCTCGTCTGCCTCGGTAAGGGTCTCGGCGGTGCGCTACCCCTCTCGGCGGTGGTCGGACGCGGCTCTGCGATGCAGGCGTGGCGCCGCGAGGAAGAGGTCGTGCACACCTCGACGTACGCCGGCGCACCGCTCGCTGCGGCGACCGCTCTCGCGACGCTCGACGTGCTCGAGCGCGAAGCGCTGCCGGCGC
>DASUTR010000402.1:0-7140 GCA_036374535.1 Polyangiaceae bacterium | reverse complement strand
GCCTTCGTCGCCGAAGCCGTCTGACGGTTACGCTCTGCGCTCCTCGTGCGGACCGGAGTTAGCGGACCGGAGTTAGCCGCCAAGACGCCAAGACGCCAAGACGCCAAGAGCGGAGGAGGGCGCCACCAGAGGTTGTTTGGGTTTTGGGCGGTCGACGTTTTCGTCACCGTTCCACGCGTGTCGTTTCCCCGGCAGGTGCTCGCTGAAGGCAAGGCGGCTACGTTCCGGGTACTGCGCCACCGGGTCACCCCCCAAAAGTTCCGGTGGCGGCCTCCTCCGCTCTTGGCGGCCTTGGCGGCTAAATCCGATCCCGCACAGTGGGTAGTGAGGGCTGTTCGTTGGATACGTCGTCGGAGCGGTCGGCGTAGGCGGGAACGGCGATGGAGGCTACGACGAGAAGGAGCGCGGGGATGGGGACGTCGAGCGAGCCGCGCGCGAGGAGGCAGAGGGCGACGAGCGCTGCCGCCGGGGAGCGGCGGGCGAGAACGAGCGCCGCGACGGCTGCGACGAGGCTCGCCATCTCGAGCGTAAGACGCACCGCCGACGGGACGAGGGGCGCAGGCGGGCGCAGGAGCTCTGCGACCGCACGGGCGACGATGATGGGTCCGGTGCTCGCGTAAGGCTGGCGTCCGAGGTGGACGATCCACGCGACGAGCAGGGTGAGCGCGATGGTCGAGGCCGTGAACACCGCGGTGCGAACGGGCTTCCGGTACCCGAGACAGGTAAACGCCACCGCGACGAGCAAAATCTCGAGCGCGAAGCCGCACGTGACGAGCACCGAAGCGATGCGAAACGCCGTGCTCGACACGCGATCGACGGCCCAGAGCGAGAGCCGCACGCCGGCAAAATCGAACGCCCCCGAGAGCGCGGTCAGCGCGAGGACCATGCCGACGGCGCGCGTCGCCGGTCGGCCGAGCGCGATGGGAACGCTCATCGCCGCCGTGACGAGCGCGCTCACCGCGAGCACGCTCACGAGCGCCGGCTCGAGAACGCGCGCGACGGCGGCCATGAGCATGGCGCTCGTCGCGATCGCGGCGGGGATGACGAGCATGCGGTAAGCGATGCCGAGCGAGCTTCTCGTGAGCGTCACGCCGACGGCGCGGAGCGTGAAGGCGACGCCTCCGACCGCCACGATCGGGCTCGCGAGGTTCGCGGTCGCCTGCGTGACCTGAATCCAGCGTTCGATCCCGGTCGCCGCGCCGAACAGCGCGGGCGCTAGCAGGCGCCCCGAAACGCTCGCGAGCAGCGCCAGAAGGGCGAGCGCGATGACGGGCATGCCCGACGGAAAATCGCGCGCGCTCGAGCGCGCGCCGAGCGGCATCGATTCAGCGCCAGCCATCCGCGCGAGCGAACACGTCGAGGAGCTCTTGGCGGAAGAAGCCGTGACGCTCGGGAGCTTCGGAATCGGGTGACGGTTCGGGCTCGAGCACGGGAGGCACGCTCTTCGGTTGACCTTTCAGGATGAACGGCCGCGCGTTCCAGGTGCCGCACGCTTGTGGCCCACGATGAAATTCCCAATGAAAATAGACGAAGCCGTCCGGCGAGACGATTTCCCGCGGCGGCGGGCCGAAGGGCTGCGCTCGATATACCGAGTCGAGCGCGTTCACGTCGAACGCCGTGACCCCACTCGCCTTCGTCACGCCGAGGCGATGCACGCGTCCTTCGTCGCGGTCGAGCACGATCTCGAGATTCGTGTGCAGGTCGGGTCGATTCTGCGCGTCGGACGAGGGCAGGCTGTCGAGCGACGCCAGGAACTGGTCGGCGAAAATAGGATGGATGCGCGAGTGAACCTGGTTCAGGTAACTCGCGAACGGGACACGCGCCGTGTTGAGCGCCGTCTGATTTCCCGGCTTCACGGACGGCACGTAGTTTTCGATGGCCGAACGCCAGCGTTCGATGCCCACGGGGCGCCACTTGCCCGCGTGCTGGCTCTTTCTGCGCTCACCGTCGGCGCGGAGCTCGCGCGTGAGCTGTTCCTTGCCGATCGCCGCGACGGCGACTTGCGGCGTCAGGTTCAGGTTGAGCCCGCCCGGAGTCATTCCCGAGGCTCCGAGTCCGAGCAAATCCCCGGCACCGCGGCTGCGGAGCGGCGGCAGCGAGCGTTTCTTGCGCGCCGTGCGACCCGCTTGTTCGGCGGACGCCTGCCGCTCGCCCGGGACTTCCCAACTGCCTTTCGACGAATCGAGCGTGTCGGGTACGGCTTCGGCCTCGCGTGTCTCCGCGCGCGCGGTTTGTCCCGTCTGCGCGGCCTGCTTGCTCGGGGGCTCCGGCGTGGTCGCGCCCTGCTTTCCTCCCTCCGTGAAGCGTTCCGTTCCCGACGCGCCCTGCTTCAATGCGGGCGCGGGCATCTGCGCGATACGGAGCTCCTGCGCGGGCGGCTCGTTGCCCGGCGCCTTGCCCTTCTCGCCTTTGCGATCCTCGCTCTGGAGAATTTTGGTCTCGTCCGCGTTGCCGGCTTCGGACGGGGTGGTGCGCTCGGCACCGGCACCCGGCGTGGGCATCGGGTCATTTTGATCGGTCGAGGTGATGCGCGCCTGAGTCTGCTCCTTCGCGTGGTGGGCCTGATCCGCCATGAAATCGGCGTTCGGGTTATCGGGCTCGTTCGGGTCCTTGACGTGCTGCCTCACGGCGATCCGCTTCTTCTCCGTGGGCTCGGGCTCCGGCGCCCTTTCTTCCGTCTTCTCGACGAGGACCTTCTTTTCCTCTTCCTTCTTCTTTTCTTCCTCGGGCTTGGGAACGGGCTTCTTTTCCTCGGCCGTCGGCGCCGGAAGCGGATCCGGCTTCGCCTTGTCCTCGTCCGCGCTCTGGTCGTCGGGATCGATCTCGTCGTCCGCGGGCTTCTCGTCGGGTAGCGGCTCGGGCTTTTGTTCCGAAGCGCTGTCGTCGTAGAGCGCGATCTCGATCGGCTTCTTCTCTCCGCGGACGTGCCGGCGCACCGACGCGGCAAAGTCGCGGATTTCGACGCCCTCTTGGATTACGTCGGCGACTCGATCGACGCCGCCGCCCCAAAGAATGTGGGCCACGACCGCGGTCGCGATCCACAGGAACAGCGGGATTTGCGCTTCCTTGGACATCGTACGGGTGGCGAAAAAGCCCGCACCAAGGGTAACACCGAGGCGGCCCCCTTACGACCCTCTTCCGGCCGGTTGACCGGGGGTCGCACTAATCGCGACAGAGGGCGGCCACCTTCTCGGTCAGGGCCGCGTAGGTGAACGGTTTCTCGAGAAATCCGATGCCCTTGGATTCGTCCTCGGCCGGCACCAGGTGCCCCCGATTGTAGCCGGACACGAAGAGCGTGCGGACCCGGGGCGCAACGTGCCGCAGCCGCTCCGCGAGGTCGGGGCCGCTCATCTGCGGCATCACGACGTCCGACACGAGGAGATCGATCCGGTCGGCGTTCTCGGAAGCGAGCGTCAAAGCGCGCGCGGGAGTCTCGGCGACGAGAACTCGATGTCCCGCGCGGCTCAGCATGCGTTCGGTGACGGCGCGCACGGCCGGATCGTCCTCGACGAGCAGGATGGTCACGCCGCCCGACGGACCGCTCGCGGGGAGAACCGAGGTTTCCCGAGCGTCGGGTGGTTCCGCGCGCGGGAAATAGATCGAAAACGTGCTCCCTTGCCGCGCCTCGGAGCGCACGCGAATGGACCCGCCGGCTTCTTCGACGACGCCGTACACCGTCGCGAGACCGAGCCCCGCCCCTTCGCCGACTCCTTTGGTCGTAAAAAAGGGTTCGAAAAGGCGCTTTTTCGTCGCTGCATCCATGCCCACCCCGGTATCGGAGACGACGAAGCGCACGTAGGCGCCCGGAGGGAGCTCGTCCACGGTGCGCTCGAGGTCGACGCGGGAGGTCTCGATGGTGACGGTGCCGCCCGCGGACATCGCGTCCCGCGCGTTCGTCACGAGATTGATCACGACTTGCTCGAACTGCGTCGGATCGATGCGCACGAATACGGGCTCGCCCGAGAGCGCGACGCGCAGCGTGAGATGCTCGCCGATCAAGCGCCCGAGCAGCCGCTCCATGGCCGTCACGACGCGATTCAGATCGAGGGTCTCGGGGTGCGTGTGCTCTTGGCGACTGAAGAGCAAGAGCTGTTTGACGAGCTCCGCCCCGCGCTGCGCGGCGTCGCGCACGTCTCCCAGACGAACCGTGGAGTTCCCCGCGCGCTTCTCGGCGTCGATGAGCTCGTGCACGTTGCCGAGCACCACCGTGAGCAGGTTGTTGAAGTCGTGGGCCACGCCGCCGGCCAGTCTCCCGACCGCTTCCATGCGCTGCGCGTCGCGGAGGGCGTCCGCTTTCTTCGCAAGCTCGCGACTGCGCTCGTCGACCCGCTGTTCGAGGGTGCGGCTGTACTCTTCGAGCCGCTCGCGCGCCGCCGACAGCTCCGCGAGCAGCGCGTCGTTCTGAAACCGGAGGCGCAGGGCGTTGCGAAGCGCGCGGTGCGTCACGATCGCGATGATGCTGAGCGCGGGCGCGTACACGGACATCATGGCGGCGAGCGCGACATACTCGGGATCGCCGAGCGCCACCGCGCGGGCGATCAGGCCGGACAGCGCCGGGACGATGAACGCGAAATACGCCGGCAAATGGACCGAGATCGTGCCGGCGGCCGCCGCGCTCATGCCGCCAATCGCGAAGGTGACGACGACCCCAGCGAGCACGCTGCCGCTTCCGAAAAATGCGAATCCGGCGCCCCCCCAAACGATTCCCGAGCAGGCCGAACCGAGCACGAAACGGCGCGCCCAGGTCGCGCTCTCCGAGGCGGGCGGTGCCGCGCGAAAGTAGCGCCGATGGAGCTCGAGCCGCAGGATCGACAAGGCGGCCAGACAGGCCGGCAGCACGAGGAGCCGTTCGGGCGGGACGGAACCCCACAGCACGGCCGTGACGATGAGCGAGACGACGACCCCCGCGACCACGACGGACGAGCCCTGTTGGTACAGGGTGCGCACCTGCTCCCCCCGGACGTCGGACTCCGTGGTCAACACATCGATTGTATACGAGTTCTGCCGTTCGTGTCGTTTCGAGCGGGCGAGTCTCTTTTTCGAGCTAGTGAATGCGCTGTCCGGGTTTCGCTCCCGAGTCGGGACTCAAGAGAAATACCTCTTTTTCGCCGGGTCCGGCGGCGACGACCATGCCTTCGCTCGTGCCGAGTTTCATCTTCCGCGGTGCGAGGTTCGCGACCACGACGACGAGGCGGCCGACGAGGTCTTCGGGCTTGTATGCGGCCTTGATGCCGGCGAACACCGTGCGGGTGACTCCCGGCCCGAGGCTGACGGTGAGCTTGAGGAGCTTCTTCGCCTCCGGCACGTCCTCGGCCGAAACCACGCGAGCGACGCGGAGATCGACCTTCGCGAAGTCGTCGATGGTGCACTCCGGAGCGAGCGGCTCCGCGGCGAACGGATCAGGAACCGAGTCGTCGCTCGCGGCGAGCGCGGACGCGTTCGAGGCTGCCGTCTCGGCGCCCTTCGCGGCGTTCGGGACGTCGCCGCTCCGCTCGGTCGTCGCGGCCGGCTCGGTCGCCTCGCGATGCGTAGCGAGCAGCGCTTCGACCTTCTTCGGGTCGACACGCTGCATGAGGTGCTGGAAGCGTCCGACGGGCGTCCCGACCTGGGGCGTCTTGCTCTCGCTCCAGTCGGTGAGCGGCGCGCCCAAGAGCACGGCGCTCTGCGCAGCGAGCCGCGGCAGCACGGGCGCGAGATAGAGCGCGAGCTGCCGGTAGAGGTTCAGGACGACGGTGCACACGTCGCGGAGCTCGTCGCTCCGTTCGGGAGCTTTCGCGAGCTTCCACGGCTCCTTGCGATCCACGTACTCGTTCGCGCGATCGGCGAGCGCCATGATGGCGCGCGTCGCGCGAGCGTAGTCGCATGCCTCGTAAGCGTGAGCGATCTCGTCGCCGGTTTTCGCGGCGGTCTCGAATAGGCCGCCGTCGTCGGGATATTCGGGAGAAAGCCCCAGTGTTTCGACGAAGCGCGCGCTGCGGCTCGCGAGGTTCACGACCTTGCCGACGACCTCGGCGTTCACCTTGGTGACGAGCTCTTCGAGGTTCAGATCCAGGTCTTCCACACCGTTGCCGAGCTTCGACGCGAGGTAGTAGCGGAGGTACGCGGGATCGAGGTGCTCGAGGTACGAGGAAGCGAGGATGAACGTGCCGCGCGACTTCGACATCTTCTCGCCGTTCACCGTCAAGAAGCCGTGGACGTGGATGCGCGCCGGCAGCGGAAATCCAGCGCTCTTCAGCATCGCCGGCCAGAACAAGGCGTGGAAATACGTGATGTCCTTGCCGATGAAATGGACGATCTCGGTGTCCGACGAACGCCACCAATCGTCGAAAAGCTCACCCGACCGTTCGCACCAGTCCGCCGTCGCGGCCATGTAGCCGATGGGCGCGTCGAACCAGACGTACCAGTGGTGGCCGGGCGCGTCCGGGATCTCGAAGCCGAAGTAGGGAGCGGGGCGCGAGACGTCCCAGTCGCGCAGCGGCTCGCCGAGGAAGTAGCCCCGGAGGTAGTTCGCGACCTCGGGCTGGAGGACGCCCGGCTGCTGCGTGTAGCTCGTGAGAAAATCGTGGAGCTGCTCGATCTGCACGAAGTAGTGGCGAGCGCTCCTCACCTCGGGTCGAGCGCCCGAGAGCGTGCTCTTCGGATCCTTGAGGTCGGTGGGCGAATACGTGCTGCCGCAACTTTCGCAGGAATCTCCGTATTGATTCGGCGTTCCACAGCGCGGGCAGGTGCCTTTGACGAAGCGGTCCGCCAGAAAGACGCCCGCTTCGGGATCGAAAAGCTGGGTCACGTCGCGTTCGGCGATCATGTTCTTCTGCCGCAGCGCCGCCCAGACCTCCGCGCAGAGCGCGCGATTCGACGGGGAGTGCGTGCTTCCGTAGTGGTCGAAGCGAATGTCGAACCCCTCGAAGTCGCGCTGGTGCGAGAGGCTCATCTCGCGGATGACGTCTTCCTCGCGTTTTCCCTCCTGACGCGCGCGCATGGTGATGGCCGTCCCGTGCGTGTCGTCGGCGCAGATGTAGGCCACCTTGCGGCCGCGCATGCGCTGGAAGCGCACCCAGATGTTGGTTTGGACGTGCTCGAGCATGTGCCCGAGATGGATGTGGTAGTTCGCGTAGGGCAGCGCCGAAGTGACGAGGAGTC
>DASUTR010000401.1:0-6431 GCA_036374535.1 Polyangiaceae bacterium | reverse complement strand
CCGCCGAGGACGGCGTTCTGCGTGCCGAGCTCGCCGGCGGTCGACCGGATCTCGAACAGCGTGCGCGTGTAGTAGTCGAGGCCGCGAACCAGATCGGGCGACACGACGAACGGCGTGCCGAGCGCCGTGAGCGCGCGCTTGAGGCCCTCCCAATGCGCGAGGTCGTCCGGCTCGAGCAGGTCGAGAATCGAGGGTGCTCCCTGCACCGCTTCGCGATCTTTCGGGTTCTTCGAGTCGAGGATGCGCAGGGGGTTATCCGCGAGGCGCTTCTGCGCGTGCTCGCTCAAGCTCGCCTGCTTCGGCTCGAGGTAGGCGCGCAGGGCCTCTCGGTAGCGGGCGCGCGTGCCGTGGCTGCCGAGCGAATTCACGCACACCTCGAGGTTGTCGATGCCGAGCGCGTGGAGAATGCCGACCAGCATGTCGATCATCTCGGCATCCACGCCGGGGCCCGGATCGCCGTAAACCTCGGCCCCGGCTTGCCAGAACTGCCGGTAGCGCCCGCGCTGAGGCTGCTCCGCGCGAAACATCGGGCCGAGATAGTAGAGACGGCTCACCGGCTCTTTGGCGTGCAGCCCGTGCCCGACGTACGCCCGCGCGACACCCGCCGTGCCTTCGGGTCGGAGCGCGATGGTCTCGTCCCCGCGTTGGAAGGAGAACATCTGCTTTTCCACGATCTCGGTCGTGTCTCCGATCGAACGCACGAAAAGGTCGAGCGATTCGAGGAACGGCGTGCGGATCTCGGCGTAGCCCGAGAGCTCGAGCTCTCGCCGCAGCACGGCTTCGAGCTCGTGCCAGCGCCCGACTTCGTCGGGCAAGATGTCGTTCATGCCCTTGACGGGCCGCAGCGTCATGTTCGGGGTGGTCGCTTATCCTCGGGGAGGGGGGTCCGGTCAAGGTCGAGACCCAAGAAAAACCTCGAAATGCGCCGCCCGTGCTAGACGAACGGCGTGCGCGCCATCGCGGTCGATGTCGGAAAAGTGCGCGTCGGTGTCGCGGTCGCGGACGAGCTCGGCCTGGTAGCCCATCCGAGACCCTACGTGGACGGCCGTGACCCGAAGCGGGCCGTCGAGGCGCTCGCGGCCCTCGCCGAAGCCGAGCGCATCGACCGCTTTCTCGTCGGGCTTCCTCGGACGCTGAAGGGTGAGGAGGGGCCCCCGGCGCGGCGCGCTCGGCGCTTCGCCGACGCTCTGGCCCGGCGTACGGGGCTCGCCGTCGAGCTCTGCGACGAGTGGTTTTCGACCCGAGAGGCGCGAACCCGCCTCCGCGACGCGGGGCTCGACGAGCGGGCGCTCCGGGAGCGTGTCGATAGCGCCGCGGCGGCGGTGGTGCTGCAGACGTGGCTCGATGGACACCGTACGGAATCAGCGTGAGCAACCAGGCCGAGAGCCCGAGTCGCCGCCGTCGCAGAAAGCGCGACGAGCGCGCGTCATCGTCGCCGCCGCGCGCCGTTCGTAGGCCGCGAGGCCGGCGCCTCGGGCGGCTCGTCGCCGTCGCCGTCGTGGCGAGCGCCGCGTTCGCGGTCCTCGTCGCCTTTTCGTTTTGGGCGCGCTCGGCCGGGCCTGGACCGGGGAAAGCGCTCGTCGTCGCCGTCGAGCCGGACCCTTCCGTGTCGAGCCTCTCCTCCCGCCTTCACGACCTCGGGGCCGTGGGAAGTCCGAGGCTCTTCGCGCTCTACCTCGAGCTGTTCGGTAAGCCGCCCGAGCCCGGCGAGCACGTCCTGCGCGACGATCTTTCTCCCCGCGAGCTCGCACAGCGGCTCGGGAGGAGCGCTGGGCGGCCGCGCGTCAAGGTGACGGTGCCCGAGGGTTGGAACCACGTGCAGATCGGCCGCAGGCTCGAGGAGCTCGAGGTGACGACGCTCGCCGCGTTTCGCAGAGCGACGATGAATCCGAAGCTCTACGGAGAGCTCGGCCTTCCCGGGCCGAGCGCCGAAGGCTACCTCTTCCCGGCGACCTACGAGCTCTTCGTGGACAGCGACCCCGGGAACGTCGTGCGGACGCTGGTCGCGGAGGCGCGGAAGCGCTTCGGCCGGCTCGAGGCCGACGAGCCGGCGGCGTTCGAGCGGCTTTCGCGCGAGCACGGGTTCCGCCTGCACGACATCGTGACCCTTGCGTCCATCGTGGAGCGCGAAACCGGCGACGCGAGCGAGCTTCCCCTCGTCGCCGGCGTGTTCATGAACCGCCTGAGCGATGCGACATTTCGCCCGCTGAAAACCCTGCAATCCGATCCGACCGCCGCCTACGGGTGCCTCGTCGAACCGACGCGCGCCATCTCCTGCGCCGTGTCGAACGGCACGGTGACCCCGACGATGCTGCGCGACTCGGCGAATCGCTACAACACGTACCGGCACCCGGGTCTCCCGCCGGGTCCCATCTCGAACCCGGGGGAGCGCGCGCTCCGGGCGGTGCTGTCGCCCGCAAGGACGAATTACCTCTACTTCGTCGCTCGAAGCGGCGGAAAGCACACGTTTTCCCAAACCTTCGAGGAACACCGCAACGCGATCGCCAAAGGCCGCGACGCTGTTGCGTCCCCGAGCGGATCGGCCGATAACAGCGCATCGAAATGACCGCGGAGTTCGACCAAAAAATCCTTTCCAAAGCCGCCACGATCGCCCGTGGCCTCGCGATGGACGCCGTCCATCAATGTCAGAGCGGCCACCTCGGGTTGCCCCTCGGCTGCGCCGAAATCGGCGCCGTGCTCTTCGGACACGCGCTCAGCCACTGTCCCCGGCATCCCGAGTGGATCAATCGGGATCGCTTCGTGCTGTCCGCCGGCCACGGCTCGATGTTCCTGTACAGCTGGCTGCACATCAGCGGCTACGCGGACATGACGCTCGAAGAGGTCAAGCGGTTCCGCCAGCTCGGCTCGAAGACGCCGGGTCACCCGGAGCTCACGCATGCGCCGAGCGGTGTCGAAACGACGACGGGACCTCTCGGCCAAGGCGTCGCCAATGCAGTCGGCATGGCGGTGTCGGCCAAGATGGCCGAGGCGCGCTTCAACACCGAGAAGCACGCCATCTTCGACCACCACATCGTGTGTCTCGCCGGGGACGGCTGCCTTCAGGAGGGCGTCGCGCTCGAGGCCGTCGAGTTTGCCGGACACCAGCAGCTCGACAACCTGATCCTCGTCTACGACTCGAATGCCGTGACGCTCGACGCCATGGCCAAAGAGACGCAGAGCCAGGACACGGCCAAGCACTTCGAGGCGCTCGGGTTCGACGTCCAGACGGTCGACGGCCACGAGATGGGCGCGTTCCTCGCCGCCTTCACGCGCGCCAAGCAGGCAGGCAGCGGCAAGCCGCAGCTCATCATCGCGAAGACGCTCATCGGCAAGGGCATCCCCGAGGTCGCCGGAACGCAAAAAGCCCATGGCGAGGGCGGCGCGAAGTTCGTGGACGAGGCGCGAAAGCAGCTCGGCCTTCCGCCCGAGCACTTTCACGTTTCGGACGAGGTGCGCGCATTTTTCGCGGAGCACGGAAAAAAGCTCGAAGCGGGCTACACCGAGTGGACGAAGAAGTTCGACGCCTGGTCGCAGGCAAACCCCGAGCGGGCCGCCGAGCTCCGGACGACTCCCGGCGCGTCGCACGCGCCGCCCTTCGCCGGCGAAAAGCCGAAGACACCCGACGTCGCGGCCATGTTCGCGGCGATTCCGGAGTTCCCCGCGGACACCAAGATTGCGACGCGCAAAGCCGGTCAGGACGTGTTGCAGCCGCTCGCCAAGCAGAACCCCTTGCTCATCGGCGGCAGCGCCGATCTCTACGGGTCGACGCTCAACTACATCGGCGATTTGAAGGCGGGCAACGACGACTTCAAGCCGGGTCACCGCACCGGGCGCAACATCCGCTTCGGAATTCGCGAGCACGGCATGTGCTCGATCTTGAACGGCATCGCCGCGCACGGCGTTTTCCGGCCGAGCGGCGCCACGTTCCTGGTTTTCGCCGACTATTGTCGAGCGGCGATTCGCCTTGCGGCGCTGAGCCATTTGCCCGTCATCTACGTCTTCACGCACGACAGCGTCGGCGTCGGCGAGGACGGACCCACGCATCAACCGGTCGAGACCATCCCGGCGCTTCGCTTGATACCGAACCTCGACGTCATTCGTCCCGCGGATCCGGAGGAGACGGCGGGAGCTTTCGTGGCCGCCCTCGATCGCAGCGACGGTCCGACGCTCATCGCGCTCACCCGTCAGGCCGTTCCGCTCTTGAGCGACATTCCGGCCAAGGTGCGGCGGGAAGGCGCACTCAAGGGCGGCTACATCGCGAAAAAAGAGACGGCGCCGCTCTCGCTCATCCTCTTGTCCGCCGGTAGCGAGGTCCAGCACGCCCTCGCCGCCGCGAAGTCGCTCGGCCCTGGGACGCGTGTCGTCAGCATCCCGAGCTTCTCGCGCTTCAATCGTCAGCCCGAAGCGTACCGCGAGGAGGTGCTGCCGAAGTCTTGCCGCAAGCGCATCTCCATCGAAGCGACGGTCAGCAGTACGTGGGCTCCCTACGTGGGCCTCGACGGCGTCATGCTCGGTATCGACCGCTTCGGTCTCTCGGCGCCGGGCGGGACCGTCATGAAAGAGCTCAACATGACCGCCGAGCACGTGGTGGCGACCGCGAACCGGCTCGCCTGATCGGAGTGAGTTGACCCTTCCCGTCGTTCTCGTCCCGCACCCGCACGTTCGCGTGGACAAGAACGTCCTCGGGGGGAGTCCTCACGTTGCAGGCTCGCGCGTCGTCGTGCGCCGGCTCTGGGCGTTCTTCAAGAACGGCGCGACCGTCGAACGGATCCTCAAGCGCTACCCCCAGCTCGGGCCGGCCAAGGTGTTCGACGCCCTCGCGTTCGCGCTCGATAATCCCGAGGTCATGGAGGCCGATCTCAAGCGTGAGGAAGAGATCTTGGCCAAATCGGGGGAGCGGACGAAGCGCGCGGCGAGCGCGCCCGAGCAAATCGAGCTGCCTTTTGCCGCTTCGCGCTCGCCCGAACGGGGCTAAGTCGCGATAAGCACCTCTATTTTTTGGGCTTTCCAAAAGGTTCCCCACCGGGGTAGCTTCTCCGCGAGCCGAGCCTCGAGTGGCAAACGGAGCCGTTTTTGGCTCCGCCGCCGAGAAGCTCGGATGGAGGATTCATCATGAGTGCCTTTCGTGGTCAAAGAGTTGGTGGAGCGCTCGTTGCAGCGGTGCTCTTTACGTCGCCGTTCCTGATGGACTGCGGCAAGAAGGGGATGCCGGGAATGGACAAAGTCCCCGGCGGCGGCAACATCCCGGGCGGGTGCCCTGCCGATATCGCCAGCGCTGAGGCGGTGATGAAGGCGAACTTCGGGCTCCAGGGTGAGCTCGAAGGCAAGGTGAAGGCGGCGCTCGCAGCGGGTGCCAACCTCCAGAAGCTTGCAGCCGAGGTGGAAGGCGAGGTCGCGACGGCCTGCGGAAATCTCGCGAAGGATCTCGGCGCCGACAAGAAAGATCTGAAGCCGAAGGACGACGGCCCGGGAAAGAAGGCCGAGGCCGCGTGCAACGCCGCCGTGAAGCTCATCAACGAGTTCAAGGCGAAGGCCAAGGGCACGCTCAAGGTCGACGTGAAGCCGCCGGTCTGTTCGGCGTCGATGAACGCGATGGCCGACTGCGCCGCCAAGTGCGACGCGAACATCAAGCCGGGTGAAGCCAAGGTCGAGTGCGAAGGCGGCAAGCTCAGCGGCGAATGCTCGGGCAAGTGCGAAGGCGAGTGCACCGTTCAGGCGGGCGCGCAGTGCGAAGGCACCTGCAGTGGCGAGTGCTCGGGTGAGTGCAGCGCCGACATCAGCGGCAAGTGCGACGGCACCTGCGACGGCAAGTGCGACGGCAACACGTCGAAGGGCGCCAAGTGCGCGGGTACCTGCGAAGGCAAGTGCAAGGGCACGGCCAAGGCGAACTGCAGCGGTACGTGCAAAGGCACCTGCAGCGCGAGCTGCACCGCGGCGGCGAAGGGCCAGTGCAAGGGCGAGTGCTCGGGCAAGTGCGACGTCGAAATGAAGGCGCCGAAATGCTCGGGTGAAGTGAAGCCGCCGGAGATGAGCGCGGAGTGCAAGGCGAACTGTGACGCCGAGGTCAGCGCCAAGTTGGAATGCCGTCCCGCGTCGGTCGTCGCGAAGATCGACGGCGCGGCCGACATTCAGGCTGCGAACAAGCTCAAAGCGGCTCTCCAAGCGAACCTGCCGGCCCTGCTCAAGGTGACCATGGGCATGAAGGGCAAGCTCGAAGGCGTCGTGAAGAACGTCGAGGCGTCCATCAAGGGCGTCGAGGCGGCCGTTCAGGGCGGCGGCGACGCCGCGCTCAAGGTCGGCGCCTGCTTCGTGAGCTCGGTGAAGGCTCAAGCCGAGGCGTCGGTGCAGATCGACGTGTCGGTGAAGGCGAGCGCTTCGGCGAGCGGCTCGGCCAGCGCAGGCTGATCGACGAGAACGTCCGAACGTCATCC
>DASUTR010000400.1:0-14262 GCA_036374535.1 Polyangiaceae bacterium | reverse complement strand
CGCCGCGAACAGGCCGAACGCAACGCACAGGAAGCGGCCCGCACCCGTGACGCGTTGCGCGCCGCGGTGCAGCGCCGTTCGCTCGAGATCGCCGCGAAGCAGAGCGAGGTACTCACGACGACGGCTCCCGACCCCGCGGCGCAGGTGGAGCTCGTCGGCCTGCTCGGGTCGATGGATACCCTCGAGCGCGATCTGGAGGCCGCGAACCGGCGCGCGTCTTCGTTTCAGCTCGGCGCCGCGCTCGAGCAGGGCGGGGTCGGACTTCGCGTCGAAGTCGTCGACGACGCGACGCTACCGAACGAGGCGCGGCGCACCCGTTGGATCATCGTCGCCGCAGGCGCTTCGTTCCTGTTCGGCTTGCCGCTGTCGGCCATGGCCGTCGGCGCCTTTTTTCCCAGGAGGCCAGCATGAGTTCGGATCTTTCGGAACGCGATCGAGAGCTGCGCGAGCAAATCGCCGGCGTGTCCGCTTTCGCGCGGCGCGCGCTTCGGTTTTGGACCAGCGTGCCGCTCGTGCTCGCCGTCGGCGCCGTCGCCTGCGCCGTTTTCCTGTTCGTGCGCAAGCCCGAATACCGCTCGGAGACGGTCGTCCTGTACTCGCAGCCGACGCCGACCCCGGGTGAATCGCCCGATACGCTGGGCGGCGTGCGGAACGTGACGGTTCGAATGAAAGAGCTCTTGATGTCCCGGCCGAAGCTCGAACGCGTCATCGGCGAGTTCGGACTCTACCCCGACGTGCGCGCCAAGATGGGCACGAGCGAAGCCATCGAGGAGCTGAAGAAGCACATCGAATACCGCGCGCCGGGCGGCGACACCTTCAGCATCGCTTTCACGGGGCACTCGCCCGACGAGGCTCAGGGCGTCACGAAGCGGCTTGCCGCCCTGGCCATCGAGCAGGACGCGGAGCTTCGGAAGAACCAGGCGCGCGTGACGCGCGACTTTCTCGTGACCGAGAAAGCAAAGACGGAAGCGGCCCTGCGGTCGGCCGAGCACGAGCTCGCGGCCTTCATGGCGCAGCATCCCCGCTTCGCGCTCGACACGACGCCGCTCGCGACCGGCGCTGCGATTCGCGCGACGACCGCGCCGACCACGACCGCGCCGGCGACTCCGGGACGGATGACGGTGTTCGTGCCCGGCAGGGCGCCGGCGCCGGGCTCAAGCGCGAACGCGCCGCGAGCGCTGGTGCCCGTCACGGTCGACACGGACAGCGATTTCGCGCGCGCGAACGCGGCGCTCGCCGCGGCCCGGGCGAATCTCGCGCAGCAGCTCGAGCGCTACACCCCCGCGCATCCCGACGTGCGCTCGGCATCCTCCGCGGTCGAGCGGGCCGAGGAGCGGCTCGCCGCGCTCGCGAGCGCGGCTCCGCCGCCTCGCGCGGCGCCCGCATCGGAAGCCCCGGACCCTCCGCCGGCGGCCGCGCCGAAGCGCGTCGCCGTGACGGCGGCGGCCCCCGCGCCCGCACCCAGCGCGTCGGCTGCGTCGTCGCGGGATCTCGTCGCACTCGAGACCGACTGGCTCAAGTTGACGCGCGCGGCGACCGAAGCGCGCCAGCGCCAGGATCAGGTGGTGGCGGCGCTGTTCAAGGCCGACATGGCTGCAAGCTCGGAGAGCGGAGGACGCGGGCTGCAAATGACCGTCATCGATCCCGCTTACTTGCCGTCGCGGCCCCAGCCGCCGGGGCGCACGCTGATCGCCGCCCTCTTCATCGGCGCATCCCTCGCCATCGGCCTGCTCGTCGCGCTCGTTCGCGCCGTTCTCGACGATCGCATTTTCGAGGCGCGCGACGCTCGAGGCCCGGCCGAGCTACTCGCCGCGATCCCCCGACCAGGCAACCATCGGAGCGTTCATGTCCCAGGCTAGATCCAAGTTCACGACCACCGTCATGGGCGAATGGGTGCGCGCTCCCCGCGCGCCGGAGCCCCGTGTCGAACCCGAGCCGGCATTTCGGCGGCCGCCGCGCGACGACGGGGCGGGCTCGACCGAGCCCGGCCTCGTCGTTTGGACACGGAACTCCACCGAGCCCGTGCAGGCGCTCGCCCGATCCTGGCCGTCGAAGGTCTTCGTTCTCGACGAGGTGGACCTGCAGGCTCGGCCCGACGCCCGGCTCGTGCTCCTGTCGGAGCCAGAGTCGGCGAGCTCGCGCGGCTACCGGGCGTTGCGCCACCGCTTGCTCGCGCATTCCGATCCGCGCGTCATCGCGGTGACGAGCGCGTCGCCAAGCGAGGGCAAGACCACGTGCGCCGTGAACCTCGCGCTCGCGCTCGCCGAAGAGACCATGGCGCGCGTGCTCCTCGTCGAAACGAACCTGCGCCGCCCGGCCCTCGGCGGCCTGTTCGGCTATCAGCCGTCCGAGAGCTTCGTCGGCAGGATGGCCGAGTACCGCGATCCGACGCCGCCCTACTCCGTGGCGGCCATCCTCGGTACGCGGCTGCAGGTCGCGGCGCTGCCGCCTCGCGTGCCGTCGGAAGCTCGGCTCGATCGCATGCTGCTCGCCGTCGCGATCCAGCAGCTGCGGGAGGCTTTCGACTACATCGTGATCGACGCGGCTTCGGTGCTCGAAAGCGCCGACGCGGACGTGGCCGCCGTGTGCGCCGACGGCGTGGTCGTGACCGCGCGCGCCGGCAAATCGAAGAAGAGCGAGCTTTCTCGGGCGGTCGAGCAGCTCTCGCCCGCACGCGTTCTCGGAACGGTGCTCTTGGACGGTTGAGGAGCGGGGCTTGCTGCGGATCCCTCACCGAAACGTCCACCGCTGGTTCGGCGGCTACGCGCGCCACCTCGTGCGAACGATGGCCGCGCGGCGCAAGCCGGGCCCCGTGCATCTGCTCGTCGCGGTGTGCGATCACTACGAGCCGCTCTGGGGGGGGGCTTCGCCCGCGCGCGGTGCGGAGAGGGTTCGTCGCTGGGTCGAAGGTTATCCGCGGCTCGCCTCCGCGTTTCGTGACGCCGACGGACGCCCGCCGCGCCACAGCTTCTTCTTCCCGGGAGAACAGTATCGGCCGGAATACCTCGAGGCGCTCGGCGGTCTGGTCTCCGCGGGGCTCGGCGAAGTGGAATTCCACCTGCATCACGACGGCGACGACGCGGCGAAGCTCACGGACGACCTGCGCCGCTACCTCGCGGCCTACGCCGAGCACGGCCACCTCTCGCGCGATCCCGACGGCCGCCTCCGCTACGCGTTCATTCACGGCAACTGGTGTCTCGCCAATTCTCGGCGCGACGGGCGCTGGTGCGGCGTCGATTCGGAGCTTTCCGTGCTGTTCGACACGGGCTGCTACGCGGATTTCACCTTTCCCTCGGCGCCCGACGAGACCCAGCCCGGCATCGTCAACCAAATCTACTGGCCGACGGGCGACCCGAAGCGTGCTCGCGCGCACGAACGTGGCGAACGCGCCCGCGTCGGAGCGCTCTTCGACGATCGCATTCTCGTCATTCAGGGGCCCCTCGCGATCGCGCGGCGAGCGCGTGGTCTTTCCCCCCGCATCGAGGCGTCCGCGCTCACGGCGAACGATCCGCCGACGCGCAGCCGCTTCCAGACGTGGGTCTCGCAGGGTATCCACGTCGAGGGGCGGCCCGAGTGGATCTTCGTCAAGGCGCACACGCACGGCGCGCCCGAGCCGCAGGCCGAGGCGATGCTCGGCGAGCCGACGCTCGCTTTTCACCGCGCGCTCGCGGAGGGATTCAACGACGGGAAGCGCTTCGTGCTTCACTACGTGACCGCGCGTGAGATGTTCAACATCGCCGTCGCGGGAATGCGCGGCGAGTCGGGCAACCCGGACACCTTTCGAGACTACGCGCTCAAACCTCCACCACGGGCCGCATGAACGACCTCTACGGGCTCCTATTCCAACAGCTGCTCTACCCCGCCTGGGAGAGCGGGCTCAGGGGGCGTCCCACGCTCGATTACTGGAAGCGGCTCGAGCGCACGCAGTGGTGCTCGGCGGACGAGCTCCGCGCGATTCAGGACGAAGAGCTCGCAAAGCTCCTCGATCACGCCTTCGTACACGTTCCCGACGTCCGCCGGCGTTTCTCGGACGCGGGCGTCGCGCGAGCCGACGTGCGCTCGGTCGAAGATTTGCCGAAGCTGCCTCTGCTCACGCGCGACGAGGCGACGCGGAACTTCGAGGCACGAAAGTCGACGGCGCCGCCGCTCGCTACGATCGGTAAGCAGACGAGCGGCACGACGGGCGTCCCCCTCGCGTTCGGCTACGACCCCGGCTCGGAGTACTGGCGCCAGGCGATGAAGCTTCGAGGCTACGGCTGGGCGGGCTACCGCCCCGGTGATCGCAGTCTGCATTTCTGGGGTTCGGCGGCCGCCCTGCATCCGCCGCCGCTCTCGCAGCGGATCAAGGCGTCGCTCGATCATTCGCTCCGGCGCGAGCACTACGTCGATTGCACCGAGCGCTCCGAGGAAGCGCTCGAGAAAGTCACGCGTCTCATCCGCAAGCTCGAGCCGAAAGTGATGATCTGCTACGCCCAGGCGGGCGTCGCGCTCGCGCGCCACGTCGTCGCGAAGGGCTCGCGCGACTGGCCCGACCTGCGCGTCATTTGCGCGGCGGAGCGGTTGTTTCCCGCCGACCGTGAGGTCATTCGTCAGGCGTTCGGCCCCCACGTCTTCGAGACTTACGGAAGCCGGGAGGTCATGCTGATCGCGGCGGAATGCGAGGCCCACTCGGGTATGCACGTCTCGATGGAAAATCTGGTCGTCGAAGTGGTCGTGCGCGACGAGGCCGGAGACCGCCCGGCAGTGCCTGGCGAGCTCGGCGAAGTGGCCGTCACCGATCTGCACAACTTCGGCGCGCCGTTCATCCGGTACCTCACGGGTGATCTCGCCGTGGCGCGCGCAGGCGGGCGCTGCGCGTGCGGCCGTTCGCTCGACGTGCTCGATCGCGTCGAGGGCCGCACCACCGACACGCTGCGCGATGGTGAGGGACGACCCGTGAGCGGCCTCTTCTTCAACGTGCTCTTCGCCTCGCTCGCCGACCAGGTGCGCGGATTCCAGGTCGTTCAGCGTCGCGATCGCACGATCGATCTCAAAATGGTGCCCACGGACAGCTTCGGAGACGCGGTGCTCGAGCGCGTTCGGCGCAATACCAAGAGGTTCATTCCGGGCGTCGAGCTCCGGGTCGAGCTCATACCCGAGCTCCCCGTCGAGCGCGGAGGAAAGCTTCGCGTCGTCGTCGTCGAAAATTGAGGCGTCCATGGCTCGCTCGGCCGTCTCGAGAGTCGTCGTGTCCGCGCTGTTCGCGCTCGCGCCCCTCGTGCCGGCGAGCGTGGCGCGCGCTGCCGATCCCGAGCTCCAGGCGACCGGCGAGACCAGCCTCGGCTATCTCCAGACCACACAGTCACCTGCCGACGGCAGCCCCGGAAGAGACACCTCGCGCGGCGTCGTGTGGGTGCTCGCTCCGGGGCTCGAGCTCGAGCTCTTGAGCCGGCGCATGCAGCACCACTTGGGTTATCGGTACCAGCACGACTTTCTGTTCGGAGATTCGTTCACGTCGAGCTCCACGAATACGCTCGACTACCTCGGATTCTTCGATGTCTCGGAGCGAGTGAGGCTGCTGCTCGACGCGGGTGTCGTCCAGTCGAACCAAAACTCGTCGATCACGTTCGCTCCGCCGGGGACCGAGTTTCTCGGGGCTCTTCCGCTGGGCTCGACCGCATTTTTGCTAGGCCGGGCGGGTGAGACGCTCACCTTCGACGTCGCCGAGGGGTGGCGCGCGTGGCAGGGCGGAGCGGTCGTGGCTCAAACGCCCATCCTGGGCAGCGACGGTCCGAAGACCTTCTCGCCGAGCGGTAGACTCGGGGTCGAGCGCGTTTTCATCGCGGACGCGGTCGGCGCCGAAGGACGCATCGATTACCTCGTCATCGAGGACGGCGTGGGGGCCGAGGGTGAGCCCGTCCCGCAACAGCGGCAGCTCGTGAGTACCGGCGTCGGGACGTGGCGGCACGATTGGGGGCGCGACTTTGCGAGCCGCATCGAGGCCGGCGTCCTGCGCCTCGACCGCCTGAACTCGAACACGGGGTTCTGGTCGCCGACGGGCCGCGCGGCGCTCGCGTACGTCACGCCGTTCGGCGACGCCGAGATCGCGTACTCCCACGGCGTCACCACGAATCCGGTGCTCGGGCAGACGATGCTCTCCGACGACGTTCGGCTGCGCGCCGGGGTGCCGCTCACGAAAGACGGCAAGGTCGTGCTCTCGGCGACGGCAGGCTACCAGCACGGCCAGGTCGTCGACGACGACGCCGAGCTCCAGACGCAGGTGGACACGGTGCTCGCGGACGCTGCGATCGGCTGGCGATGGACCCGACTCGTCATGCTGGGCGTGCGCTACCAGCACGTGAATCAATGGTCGGACGTCACGCTGCCGGGATTGCCGGAGCGGTTCTTCCAGAACGCGGTGTACTTGGGCGCGACCATCGAATTTCCCCCCGACTCGGACATGCCGCGTGCGTACCGCTCGCCGCAGCGGGTCGACGGAAGCGACGAGATTCGCGACAGCGAAGGCTCGCCGAGGAGCCAACCCCCCGTACGAACCAACGTTCGCTGACGGCCTACGTCTTGCATCGGCCGGGGGCCATGGAAGAGCGGATTGCCGTCATCGGCCTTGGCTACGTCGGACTTCCCATTGCACTTGCTTTCGCTCGGCGCTTTCCGAACACGATTGGCTTCGATCTCAACGCCGAGCGCGTGAAAGGCCTCAAGCGTGGCGAAGATGCTACGCGCGAAGTAGACACACAGTCGCTTTCGGCGACGACGTTGCAAATAACATCGGATCCGCGGGACCTCGCTGGCGCGACCTTTTTCGTAGTTGCCGTTCCGACGCCCATCGATCAGTCGCACAGCCCCGACCTCACGGCGGTGTTGCGGGCAAGCGAGACCGTCGGAGCCGTGCTCCAAAAGGGCGCGGTCGTCGTTTACGAATCGACCGTCTACCCCGGCGTCACCGAGGACATTTGCGGGCCGGCGCTCGAACGAGCGAGCGGGCTCGCGCGCGGGCACGATTTCAAGCTCGGCTATTCGCCGGAGCGTATCAATCCCGGTGATCGCGAGCACTCGTTCGAAAAAATCGTCAAAGTCGTGTCCGGGGAAGACGCGGAGACGCTCGAGCGCGTTGCGCGGGTATACGAATCCGTCGTCGACGCCGGGGTGTACCGCGCGCAATCGATTCGGGTCGCCGAAGCAGCGAAGGCGCTCGAGAACGTGCAGCGCGATCTCAACATCGCACTCATGAACGAGCTCGCGCTCATCTGCGACCGCATCGGCATCAGGACGACCGACGTGCTCCGAGCCGCGGGAACGAAATGGAACTTCTTGCGCTTCGAGCCGGGGCTCGTCGGCGGCCACTGCATCGGCGTAGACCCGTATTACCTCACGACGCTCGCCGAGACCGTCGGCTACCACCCGCAGGTGATTCTCGCCGGCCGTCGCATCAACGAGAGCATGGGGCCCTTCGTCGCGCAGCGGCTCGTGAAGCTGCTCGCGCTCGCCGACGTTCGCATTCAGGGCGCGCGCGTAGGCATCTTGGGTCTCACGTTCAAGCAGGACGTTCCGGATCTGCGCAATACCAAGGTGCTCGACATCGTGCACGAGCTCCGGCAGTTCGGTATCGAGCCGCTCGTGCACGACCCGATCGCCGCTCGTCACGGCGATCCGCACGAATGCGACGTGAAGCTGCAGCCTTGGTCCGAGCTCGTCGGTCTCGACGCGCTGGTCTTCGCGGTGCCGCACAAGGAGCTCCTCGCGAAACCTCTGGAGGAGCTGACCGCGCCCGTTCGCGAAGGCGGCGTGTTCATCGATCTGAAGTCGGTCGTCGATCCGACCTCGTTGCGTTCCGACCTTCGCTACTGGAGTCTGTAATGTCTCGTTACCAGGAACTTTCGGCAGAGCTTCTTGCGCGTCCGCGGCGCTGGCTCGTCACGGGTGTCGCGGGGTTCATCGGGTCGCATCTGCTCGAAAAGCTCCTGCTCCTCGACCAAGAGGTGGTCGGGCTCGACAACTTCTCGACGGGTAGCCGCGAAAATCTGGAGGACGTGAAGTCGCGCGTCGGCGCGGTCCGAGCGGCGCGCTTTCGCTTCGTCGAAGGCGATATTCGCGATCCGTTCGCCTGCAGTCGGGCGATGGACGGCGTCGAGCTCGTGCTGCACCAGGCGGCGCTCGGCTCGGTGCCCCGCTCGATGAAAGATCCTCTCTCGACCCATGCCTCGAACGTCGACGGCTTCGTGCAGGTCTTGCTCGCCGGGCGGGCTGCGGGCGTGCGCCGCATCGTTTACGCGTCGTCGAGCTCCGTTTACGGCGACGACCCGTCGGAGCCGAAGGTCGAAGGAGTGATCGGGCAAACGCTGTCGCCCTACGCGGCGAGCAAGCGCATCGACGAAATTTACGCCGCGACGTTCGCGAAGAGCCACGGCCTCGACAGCGTCGGGCTCCGCTACTTCAACGTATTCGGTCCCAGGCAGGACCCGAACGGCGCCTACGCCGCCGTGATTCCGCGCTGGATCGGGCAACTGCTCGCAGGCGACACCTGCGCCGTCTACGGCGACGGCAGCACGAGCCGCGACTTTTGCTACGTCGAAAACGTCGTGCAGGCGAATCTGCTCGCGGCTTGCGCCGCCTCGTCGAACGCCCTGCCCGCCGTGTTCAACGTGGCGTGTGGTGACCGTACGAGCCTGCTCGAGCTCTTTGCGTCGATCCGGGGGTACGTCTCGGCGTATCTTCCAGCCGCCGCTGACAAGACGCCACGCCTCGAGGCGTCCCGCCCCGGCGATATTCTCCACTCGCGGGCCTGTATCGACCTCGCTCGGGCTCGCCTCGGCTATGCGCCCGCGCACGACGTGTCGCGCGGCCTCCAAATCACGGTCCAATGGTACGCCGACCGGGCCATTCGCCGCGCCGCGAAGGCTGGCACGGCCGATGCCTATACATCGCCGAGGGTCTGATGAATCACTCGATACACGACGAAGGCAACACTACCTTCCTCCGCATCCGCGGGGAGCTCGACGCACTCTCGGCGCCCGAGCTCCGTCCCGTGCTCGATAAGCTGGTCGAAGAACGCCACCCTGACGTTACGGTGGATCTTTCTGACCTGCGGCTCATCGATAGCTCGGGCGTGGGCGCGCTGGTTTCCCTGTACAAGCGAGTCCGCGCGACCGGCGGCGCCGTCAGGTTCGTCGGAGTACGGTCGCAGCCACTCGTCATCTTCAAGCTCTTGCGCCTCGACATCGTTTTCGGCCTCGCCGAGGAAGGTCGTGAGCCGGTCTACGGCCTCGCGCCGGCGTCCATTTCGGGGGGTACCACAGGGAGTTTTCAAGTTGGCCGCTGACACCGCCCCCGCCTCTGTTCCGAACCAGTCCGACGACGGCGACTTCGTCGAATACCTCGCGTGGCGTCTCGGCGTCGAAGCGCGCGAAGCGCGCGAACGTCTGAGCGCCTGGCTGAACGCTTACGAACCGCCGGCGAAGTCGGGGCCGCGACGGGCCATTCCCCGCGCCTATGACGACGAAACGGTCGAGCTCGAGCGGAGCGCGTAACTCAGCGCGGCCGGCGCTGCCAGCCGGCGCGACCCTCGATGATGCCGCCGTCGGCGGCGAGTGCGACGACCATACCGGCGTCGGCCATGATGCTGACGAGGGGAGCGACGAAAGACGAATCGCTCCAAACCGCGCGCCACTTCTGATCGCGCTCGGGATCGCGCACCCAAAGTCTGCCGAGGCTCGACACCCATTCCCGATCGAGCACGTCCATCGCGGCGGCGGTGAGGTCGGGCTCGCCGTCGGCGGTCGTGCTCGTGGGTGTCATGCCGGCGACGCGAATGGCGACCCCGTTCGAACCCACGACGAGTCCGAGGCTCCGCTCCGGTTCGGTCGCGCCGCCCACGAACGCTCGCGTTCGCGGCGTCGGCAGGTGAACGAGGCTCCACTCGAGCGGCGAATACACGGCTGCAAAGCCGCTGCCTTGCGCGAGCCGGCCGCAGACGAGCCAGCGCGCGTCCTCGAGGCGGAGGAGCGTCGCGACGTAGGAAACACCCTCGAGCGGCACGGGCTTTATCCAGCGTCGCGCCGCCATGGCGTAGAGCATCGGCGTTTCCCCCGGCTTCTGGCCGATGGCGGCGCAAAGGTCGTCGAAACGCCCGTTGGCGTGGGAAAACGAGATGCTCGGCTCCGGTGCTCGGTGGACCTCGCGCACGCCGTCCGTCGCGTAGACGGCGAGCATCCCTTCGCCGCCGACGAGCCAGCCTCCGGCCTCGTAACGCCTCACGAAACGAATGCCCGCCGGCAGATTCGCCGCCACCTCGCGCGCCGCGACCCACGACTGCCCGTTCCAGAACGCGGGCCCTTCGGACGTGAGAGCGAGACATTTTCCGTCGACGTCCCACGCCGAGCTCAGCATCACCCGGTCGTCGCCCGGCGGATGCCGCACCGTCCAGACCCAGCTCGATAGGTCGCCGGGCGGCGCCAGGTTCAACAGGCTGTTCATCAGACGCTTGCCGGCCTTCGGCGCGGGCGTGCCTTCGGCGAGCCAAGGATACAGGCTCGCGGCGAGCTCCTGACCCTCCTGCGGTCTCCGCTCGGACTCGATCGACGTCGCACGGGCGAGCAGCTGATCGATGCCCCGGCATGCCTCGACGCGCTGGCGAAGCTCCGGCGCGAGGTGTTTGGCCTCGAGCAGACTGCGGCGCTTCTTGTCGCGCATGAGCGTCATCGCCGAGATCGGGGTCGTCGCGTTGAAGTAATGCTCTCCCGTGAGCGCGAAGAAGATGACGCACGCGAGGGTGAACACGTCCGTGTACGTGCCGACGCCGACGGCGTCCGGCATCGTTTGCTCCGGCGCTGCGTAGCCGACCGTGCCGACGGGCACGCCGCCGAACGTCTGGGCGAGGCCCTGGGGGCGGGCGATGCCGAAGTCGGAAATCTTGAAAATTTCGGCCTCGCCGAAGCCGCAGCAGAGAATGTTTCCGGGTGTGAGGTCGCGGTGGATGACGCCGACACCGTGAATGGCGAGCATTCCGGCGGCGAGGCAGCGAACGAGGTGCGCGACGCGGTTCGCCTCGAACGCGAAGCCCGTGCGGTCGATGCTGTAGCCGACGCGATCTTCCAGGGTCGTTCCCTCGATACCGCCGTGCACGTACTCGACCGCGAGCCACGGCGTGAGCGGTCGATCGGGCCCGTGGATCGCCGCCGATCCGGTATCCACGAGGCGAACCACGAACGGCGTCGGCGGGACGCGCTCGTTCAGGCGACCGAGAGCGACCGCTTCCTTCTGGACCACCATGCTCGCGGCGGCGTCGGCAGGCCCGGTCGCACCGAAGCCGACGCGAACTATTTTGATGACGACCGGCGCGAGGCCGTCCGGAGCTTGACGCAGCGCGAGAAACGCCGTGCCCATTCCGCCTTCGCCGATCTGTCGCTCGAGGCGGTAGCTCACGCCGGGCTGAAGCTCGGAGTAGATGACCGCCCCTGCGAGCGAAACCTGTCCGGGCGTGGTCGAGTAACGGTCCGACATCTCACCGCGCGCACCGATCCGTGACGGCGCGAGCCCGAGAGCTTACCACGCATCGCGCTGTTTCTCCGAAGGTCGAGCGCGGTACCTCCACTTGACACTTTGCGCGGTTCGGGCTTGGTTTCGACGCACTTCTCACGTTGAGCACTCGCCCGGTAGCGAGGAGGACCCATGGGAGCCGTTCGAGATTTCATCACCCGACACTACCGACACTTCAACGCAGCCGCCCTCGTCGACGCCGCTCAGGGTTGGGAGAAGCACCTCGCCCAAGGCGGGAAGATGTTGCTCACGATGGGCGGCGCGATGAGCACCGCCGAGCTCGGCATCGTCATTGCCGAGCTCATCCGCCGCGACAAGGTGCACGCGCTCTGCGTCACGGGTGCCAATCTCGAGGAAGACGTGTTCAACCTCGTCGCACACGACGCCTACGAGCGGGTGCCGAACTTCCGCGAGCTCACCGCGCAAGACGAAAAGGCGCTCCTCGATCGGCAGCTCAATCGCGTGACGGACACGTGCATCCCCGAAGAAGAGGCGATGCGCAAGATCGAGCGGCACATGATGAAGCTCTGGCGCTCGGCGCACGAGAAGGGCGAGCGATACTTCCCGTACGAGTACTTCTACCAACTGCTCCGCAGCGGCGCGCTCAAGCCCGAGTTCCAGATCGATCCCAAGGACTCTTGGCTCGTCGCGGCTTGCGAGAAGAACATGCCGGTCATCGTACCGGGTTGGGAAGACTCGACGCTCGGCAACATGTTCGTCGCCGGCACGGTGCGGGGGCTCCACGACTTCAGCTGCATGAAGTCGGGACTCGAAATGATGGGCTTCGTCATCAAGTGGTACAAGGAGCTCGACGCGAAGCACTCGGTCGGTTTCTTCCAGATCGGCGGCGGCATCTCCGGCGACTTTCCGATCTGCGTCGTGCCGCTCATCGAGCAAGACCTGAAGGAGAAGGCGCGCCCCTGGGGCTACTTCTGCCAGATTTCGGAAGCGTCGACGTCGTTCGGCTCGTACAGCGGCGCTCCGCCCGGTGAAAAGATCACCTGGGGCAAGATCGACGTCGACACGCCGCGCTACGTGATCGAATCCGACGCGACCGTCGTGTTCCCGCTGATCGCCGCGTACCTGCTCGAGATGTAGAGCGCTCGCGTCAGTGAAACACGCCGTCCTGCCTGAGGGCGAAGGGCGCGATCTCGACGTCGAAGTGCTCGTCCGTGTCGACGACGACGAGGTCGTACGTGCCGCGCATGGAACCGAACGCCGTATCGAGCGGGCAACCCGACGTGTACTCGAAGCTCTCGCCGCGCCGGAGGCGAGGTTCCTGGCCGACGACGCCGGGGCCGCGCACCTCTTGCACGGTTCCGTGCGCGTTCGTGATGAGCCAGTGCCGGTTCTTGAGCTCGACGGTGTCGTCGCCCTCGTTCGTGATCTTCACGGTGTAGAGGAAGAACCATTCTCGGCGCGACGGTTCGGAACGTTCCGGCGAGTAGCGACACTCGACCTTCACTCGGACGTGTCGCGTGACCGCCTCGGAGCTCGACATGGGGCGCTAGTAGTACAGCGTCGCGGGGCTGCCTTGTCCCGTCCCGCGCAACGAAGTCCGGCCGGCCCGCCAGCCATTTCGCGTATTTGCCTGGGTTTTCGAGACTCGCCTTGACTCCACCTCACACCTACGCGAGCTAATTCCCGCTTGGCCGCCTGCTACTTCGATGTCGACGGGACGCTCGTCCGGACGAACCTCGTCCAGCCGACCCTCTATTACCTCTTGAACCAGGGCACGCCGGTGCAGACGGGATTGCGCTTGGGCAAGGCGCTCCTTCAGGCGCCGCGCATGGCCGCCGCCGAGCTGCTCGACCGGCGCATGTTCAACGAGCTTTTGTACAGTGCTTACGCGGGGATGAGCGAAGACCGCGTGATCATGCTCGCGGACGAGGTATTCGAGAACGTTCTCCGCCCCGCGCTCTATCCGTCGGCGCGAGCGCTCGTCGACAAGAGCCGCAGCGCCGGCCACGAGGTCGTTTACGTTTCGGGCGCCCTCGACTGCGTCGCCGAGCGCCTCGCGAATTTCCTCGGAGGGGGCGAGGTCATCGCGAATCGTCTCGAAATGAAGAACGGCATCGCGACGGGCAAGCTGCGGCGGCCCGTGGTCGCGGGGCCGACGAAGGCTCGCCTCATCAGCGAGCACGCGCGCTCGCGTGGCTACGATCTCGACGACTGCTTCGCCTTCAGCGACAGCTATTCCGACGTGCCGATGCTCAGCGTCGTCGGTCATCCGGCGGCCGTGAACCCGGACAAGCGCCTCTCGCTCCTCGCCAAAGCCTATGCCTGGCCGAGCTTCGACCTCACCGCCTGATCCGAGTCCCCGCCCGAACGCCTCCGATGAACCATCCCTGCCTCGTTACTCTCGAGCGTGACAGCGCTCCACGCACCCTCTTTGCCGGCGATCGCCTGATCGAAGTCGATTTTCCGCCGGGCACCCGCGCCATCTACCCGAAGGCGCCGGTCGAGCCGCTGAAGGATCCCGAAGCCGCGATCCGCTACGCGTTGAACCACCCCCTCGGGTCCGAGCCGCTCTACGCGAAGCTCCGACCGGGCATGAAGGTGACGATCGCGGTGGACGACATCTCGCTGCCGCTGCCGCCCATGCGCCGTCCCGACGTGCGCGAGCGCGTGCTCAACGTCGTGCTCGAGCTCCTGGCCGACCACGGCGTCGAAGACATCGAGATCATCGTCGCCCTCGGTGTCCACCGTCGCATGAAGGCGAACGAG
>DASUTR010000399.1:0-2244 GCA_036374535.1 Polyangiaceae bacterium | reverse complement strand
GGTTGAATTCTTGGATGATGCCCGAAGCGTCGCAGGCATAGACGGCCGCGGGACATAGCTCGAAGAGAGTGCGATAGCGTTTCTGGCTAGCCCGGAGTGCGACCGCCGCCTCCTCGATTCGCAACCGGGCCGTCTCCGCTTCGTCGGTACGTTCGAGCGCGCGGAGCGTCGTGAGCACCATGCGCTCGTTCGCTTCACGCTGATCCGCAATCAACTGTCGCTTCACGCCCGGGTCGCTACGTTCTTCCTGTTCCGGAGTCGTCATCGGCTTCCCTTCTCACCGCTGCGCGGAGTCCCCGTCAAAAGGCCCTCGTATCCCTCCAGAGCCTGGCCGACGACGATGCCGCCGTCCTCCGAGATCTCGTATTCTCTCAGCTCTTTGCTGTGCTGGCTCGAGCGCACTTTCACGACGGAGAGCGCGCGTCTGAGCTGTGCGTCGATCTCGACGTACCGTTGGATGAGGATGACGTCCGCCAAGAATGCGATGCCCTGCGGACTGAAGCGAAGCTTGGTATAGGAATCTTCGAGCTCGACCGTCGCCATGACCGTGACGCCGAGCCCCGTCAGCGCTCCCATCATTCGGTAGAGGGATTCGCGGAAGTCTTCGCGAAATGTCGGCGCGAGCGCCAGCTCCAAACCGGACAAGGAATCGATCACGGCTCGTTTCGCACCGACGCGCTTCACCGCGTTCTGAAGCTCGACCAATGTCTCGTCGATCGAAAGATCCAGCGGGCGGATGTAGACGACTTCCAACTTTCTTTCGCGGACGAGCTTTTCGAACTCTTCCCCGCGGGGGGTCGTATGGAGATAGTCGTTGGGGCGCTTTTCGAAGACCGCCACGATTCCATTTTCGCCGCGCTGGACGCCTTCGACGATGAATTGATTCGAAAGCACCGTCTTGCCCGAACCCGAGGGACCCGCGACGAGCACCGAGTACCCGCTCGGAATTCCCCCACCCATGAGCTCGTCGAGACCAGGTACACCGGTCGAGAGGCGATTCTCCAGCGGGCGCTCGCTGCTGATTTCCGCCGGCTTCAAGAGACGAGGGAAGACGCGGAAGCCCGAGCTCGAAATGCGCGTCGTGTGCAGCCCCGGGATCTGCCCTTGGCCGCGCATCTTCATCACGTGCAATTTTCTGACGACGGAGTTGCGATCGACCGCCTGGTGGAGCCAGATGAGCCCGTCGGCGACGGTGAACACGGCGCCGTCACTTTCACCCTCCCCGTACTCTCCGATGAGAAACGTCGTGGCTTCGTAGCTCGTGAGCGCCAAGGCGAGGCGCTGCATGAAGTCGGTCAAGTCGAGCTCCGCGTTCGGTCCAGCCGCGCGTGCCGCTCGCACCATGGCGCGAAAGGAGTCCACGACGACGATGCTCGGGCTCGACCGTTCGATCTCCGCGACGATCGCTTCGAGCACTCTCTTCATCCCGCCGTCGAGCGCCTCCTGACCGAGGTAGATGAAGCGAACCGAACCGTCGCCGACTTTCGCGGTGTCGAAGAAATCGTACTGCTGCTGATAGCGAAGCATCTTGATCGGAGGCTCGCCGATGATGCTGAAGTACACGGCCCTCCGCTCGGGGCTCGCGTTCGCGAACATGATCTGATGCCCCAGAGTCGTCTTGCCGCTTCCCGGCCCGCCGGCGATCAGACTGAAGGAGAATTCGGGAATTCCTCCGCCGAGCACTTCGTCGAGGCCCGGAACGCCGGAAGAAAGCCTACGAATCGGAACGCTGTTTTTCATGGTTTTGTCTCGCTCGGTGCCGGCTCTTCGAGCGTCGGCCACGCATTGCGCAGCAGCTGGGTCGTGAGTCGCTCGCCGATCAACCTCGTCAGCAGGGCGAAGAAGGTGCCGAACACGACCGCGGCGTCTTCGGCGACGGCCGCGGCATCCCCCGTTTCCAGCCACTCGCGCAGCTTCGACGAGCCTTCGAGCACGGAGACGTCGGCGAGGGGCGCGAGCTCGTCTCGCACTGCTAGTTTGACACTACGAGCGAGGAGCGCGCGGACGCCTGCGGCTCCCACGAGCGGAGTCAACTGAGCGATCAGCTTGTCGTGGACTCGCGCCGCCGCTGTCGTTGCGCCTTCGTCTCTACTACCCGCCGCTTCTTCATGCGCGAGCAATCGCCTGGCAAACTCGAGTAGCGCCAGGCTCGGCGGGGTCAAATCAAGCCTCTAGGGAGCATTGGCAGGGTTCACCTGCCGGGCGCCCCGGAACAGCGTGTAGGATCGATATGGGCCTTTTATG
>DASUTR010000398.1:0-2242 GCA_036374535.1 Polyangiaceae bacterium | reverse complement strand
CTACGCGAGCTTCGTGAGCGGCCCCGAATCCGGATTGATGTCGCCGACGCCGTTCGTCGAAAGACCCATCATCCGGCAGATCGAAACGAGGAGCTTCGCGTGGGGCTCGTTGTTCACGTCGATGAAGCGGCCCGTGCGGAGCGCGCCTTGAGCGCCGCCCGCCATGACGAGCGGCATCGGCTGCATGCGATGCGACGTGCTGCCGAGCTCGCGACCGCAGACGACGAGCGTGTTGTCGAGCAGCGTGCCGTTGCCCTCGTTGATGGCGTTCATGGCGCCGAGCATCCCGGCGATGTGCGTCATGTACCAGTTGTCGATCGCCATGAGCTTGTCGCGGTTGTCCGCGTTCTCGTGCGAGGTCGAGTGGTGCGCCGTCGTGTGCCCGAGCCAGGTGTGCGTCACGTTCGAGAAGCCGCGGCTGATTTGCACGCTCATCACGCGCGTGAGGTCGCAGGCGAGCGCGTGCACGGCGATGTCGAGCATCGACGCGATCTCTCCGGGGAAGTTCGCGTTGTTGTCGCGCCCCGTGGACGTGCCGGGATCCATCGGCGCCGAGCACGCGCCGACGACCGTCGAATCGAGCCGCTGCTCGAGCTTGCGAAGCCCTTCGAGGTGCCCATCGAGCTTCGGCGCCTCTTCTGTGCTGATCTTCGTGCGGAGGCGCGCAAGGTCGCCCTTCACGAGATCGAGGATGCTGCGCTGCTCGGCCTTGATGCGCTCCTGAGCGGCGGGATCGCCGACGGGCCCGCTGAACAGGCGATCGAACGCGGCGCGCGGGTTCACCTCGGGGTGGAGCGGCTGGCTGTCCCCCTTGTAGATGGTGCGGTACACGCTGTGCGGCTGCCCGCACTGCACGCCGAGCTCGAGCGTGCGGTACGGCGTTTCCTGCGTCGCGTCTTCCGGGGTGCGCGCGTACGGCGCGTTCGCGCCCGAGGCCGCCGCGACGATCTGATCGACCGACGGACCGCTGCCCCAACCCGTGCGGTGGCCGTTGCCGCCGTCGAAATCGGCGCCGTCTTGCGGGTCGTGCAGCGTCGCGCCCGTCCACAACCCGGCGCTGCCGTACGCGTGCTGCTCGCCCGCGCCGCGCGCGCTCATCTTGAGCCCCCAGGGGATCACGATCTTCGACTTCAGCGGCTCGAACGGCGCATGGATCTGATGCAGCGTGAACGCCGTTTCCGTCCCGACGGGCTTCCAGTCGACGGGCCCCTCGGGACCGTCTGAGTCGGCGCTGCCGTCGGGCGTGAAGATGAGGAGCAGGCGCTTCGGGCGCCGCACCTCTTGGCCGCTCGCGTTCAGGATGGGCAGGAACGGCGCGAGCGCGGTGCTCATACCGAGCGACTTCAAGAGCCCTCGGCGCGAAAAACCCGGGCGGTGAAGCAAGCTCGGGCGACTCATGGGAACACCTCGCTCATTTACATCCCCACGGCGCGGACGTGCGTGAACGCCTCGCTCAGCACGATGCTCTTCACGAGCTCGCGCACGTTGTAGCCGCTCGCCGCAAAGCCCTGGTGAATGCTGCGGAGCGTGCACGCGTCGTCCGACGACTCCATGCGGCCGAGGGAGAAACGGAACCATTGGTTCGCGACGCAGTCGGCGACCCAGCGGCTCTGCGCGAGCTTCTGGCCTAGCTCGGGCACACCGACGAAGGTACCCGCGAGATCGGCCGAAGCGTCCAGGATTTCTCCCGTGACGTCGATCGTCACGCCATTCTCGGTCGTACGGAACGCGCCGGTGCCGTCGAAGTTTTCGAAGGCGAGCCCGATGGGGTCCATCTGCGAGTGACAGCCCGCGCACGCGTCGGCCGAGGTATGCGCCGCGAAGCGATCGCGCGCGGTCATGCCCTGCGTCGGCGGAAGCGGCGTCACCATCGCATCGGGCGGCGGCGGCTCGATCATCTGGCACAAGACGTTCTCGCGCATGGCGATGCCGCGATGGACGACGGAAGAGTCGGCGCCGTGCGCGTGCGAGCTCAGGAACGCGACCTGCGTGAGCAATCCGGCGCGCTCGGGCGGCATCGTCACCTGATCGCCGATCTGGAAATCCTGCGGCTCCTCCACTCCGTAGACGTCGAAGAGCGGGCCTTCCGGGAACGAGAAGTTCGCCGTGAAGAGGGTCGAGAGCAAGCCGTCACCGCGCCGCACGACGAAATCGGAGAAGCGCGCCATTTCGGCACGCCGGGCGCGCTCGATGGCCGTGTCTTCTTTCTCACTCACGGCGAGCCATTGCAGGTGGAACATCG
>DASUTR010000397.1:0-5652 GCA_036374535.1 Polyangiaceae bacterium | reverse complement strand
GGGATTCCACCCGGCAAGTACCGCGTGCGCATCACGCTCGAGGGCTTCGACCCCATGGACACGACCGAAGACGTCGCGGTCGGCGAAGAGACCGACGTGACGCTTCGTCTGTCGCCCGTGGCGGAGGGGTTCGAAGTCACGGTGCGCGGCGAGCGGCCGCCCCGCGAGGTCACGCGCCGCACGGTCGAGCGGCGCGAGATCGAACGCATTCCCGGTACGGGCGGCGACGCCCTCCGGTCGCTGCAGAGCTTGCCCGGCGTGGGTCGCGCACCGGGTTTCGCGGGCTTGCTCATCGTGCGCGGCTCGGCGCCCGAGGGCACGCTCACCTCGGTCGACGGCGCCGAGGTCCCGTTCATCTACCACTTCGGCGGCCTGAGCAGCGCCATCCCCACCGAGCTCCTCGACAAGATCGATTTTTATCCCGGCAACTTCAGCGCCCGCTACGGCCGCGCCGGCGGCGGCATCGTCGACGTGGGGCTGCGTTCGCCCGACACGCGCTGCTACACCGAAAACGGCAAGCTCGACGAGACGAAGACGGGCTGCTTCCACGCGATGTTGCAGGTGGATCTCGTCGACGCCCGCGCGCTCGTGCAGGGTCCGCTGCCCATCGACGGCTGGTCGTTCGCCGCCGCAGGACGTCGCTCGTGGATCGACACCTGGCTTCGCCCCGTGCTCGAAGAAGCGGGCTCGAGCGTCACGAGCGCTCCCGTCTATTACGACTATCAGCTGCTCGCGGAGCGCAAACGCGGCGACACCAGGACCTCGGTTCGCTTCTACGGTTCAGACGACAGGCTCGAGCTCATCATCACCGATCCGTTCGCGCAGGATCCCGGCTTCGGCGGCAACCTCCGCTTCGGCAACGCGTTCTACCGCGCTCAGATCGTGCACGAGGACGAGCTCAGCTCGAACGTGTCGCTCTCGACGACGCTCGCGGTCGGCAAGGACACCGTCGATTTCCAGGTCGGAACGTTCTTTTTCGACCTGGTGGTCTACCCCATTCAGTGGCGTTACGAGCTCGGCTTCAAGCTGTTCGACGGCGCGAAGCTCAACGTCGGCACGGACTTTCTCGCGGGACAGTACGAGGTCAACGTCCGCGCTCCCGAGATCCCGCGTGGGTCCGAGGGCAACCCCGGTCCTTCCACGTCGAACATTCCCATCGAAACGTCCGACAAGGGCTTGAGCTTTCGGCCGGCGGCGTACCTCGAGCTCGAGCTTCAGCCGACCGACCGCCTGCGCCTGGTTCCGGGCGTCCGCTTCGACTACGCGCGCGACAGCGGCCACGAGGATTTCGCGCCGCGCCTGACCGCGCGCTACGACATCGTGAAGGGCGCCGCGCCCGACGCTCCGCAACGCAAGCGAACCACCCTGAAGGGCGGTGCCGGCGTCTTCTACCAACCCCCGCAATTTCCGGAGACGAACGCGGAGTTCGGCACGCCCGGGCTCGAGTCGAACCGCTGGATCCACTACTCGCTCGGCGTCGAGCAAGAGCTCACCAAACAGGTCGAGCTCGGCGTCGAGGGCTTCTACAAGGATCTCACGCAGGGCGTCGCGCGCGAGCCTGCGGCCGCGAACGGCTATCTCTACAACAATCAGGGCCAGGGCTACGTCGTCGGCGCCGAGACCCTGCTCAAGTACAAACCCGATCAGCGCTTTTTCGGTTGGCTCGCCTACACGCTCTCGCGCAGCGTGCTCCAGGATTCACCGGACAGCCCCGAGTACCTGTTCCAGTACGATCAGACTCACAATCTCACGATGCTCGGAAGCTATCGCCTCGGCCGCGGCTGGGAGTTCGGCGCCCGCTTCCGTCTCGTGTCCGGCCCGCTCGAGACACCGACGCTCCGGCGGCCGGCGCTGCCTGCCTTGTACGCCGCCGACTCGGGCGCGTACGCGCCGCTCCAGGGCAGACCCTACAGCGATCGGTTGCCGCTGTTCCACCAGCTCGACCTCAGGCTCGACAAACGCTGGCAGATCAAGAACGCCCGCATTTCGGCGTACCTCGATCTCCAGAACGTTTACAATAATCCCGCCGCCGAAGCTTACGTCTACAGCTACGATTTCTCGAAGTCGCAGTACCAGACCGGTGTGCCCATCTTGCCGAGCATCGGCATGAGGCTCGAGATTTGAACGCCATGACCTCGCGCAGAAAGCTCGGGACGACGTTCGGAGCGGTGCTAGCGGCGGCCGCGCTCGCAGGCTGCGGTCCCGAGTTCGATCCGCCGAGCATCGTCGACTCGCTGCGCGTCATCGCGGTACAGAAGGATCGGCCGTACGGGACGCCGGGCGAGGACGTGCGATTGAACATGCTGTGGGCCGACGCGTCGCCCGAAGCCGGACGCCCGATCGAAATCACGTGGCTTACCGGTTGCGTGAACCCCCCCGGGGATCTCTATGCCGGGTGTTTCGCGAATCCGGAAGCCTTCAAGCCTTCGAACGGTAACGAGGTTTCGTTCACGATTCCGCCCACCATCATCACGTCGCGGCCGCCGCCTTCGAGTCCCGAGCAGCCGGCCTACGGCCTTACGTACGTCTTCTTCGCAGCCTGCGCCGGTACGCTCCAGTTCGATCCGACCGGAGGCGAATTCCCTCTGCGCTGCGTCGACGCTTCCGGGCGCGCGCTCGGCTCGGCGGATTTCGTCGCGGGCTACAGCGCCATCTACGTGTTCGACGAGTTTCGCAACGCGAACCCCATCGTCCGGGGACTGTCGATCGACGGTAAGCCGCTCTTCGGCGGTTGCATCGATCCCGCGTCTGCGGCGGCCGCCGAGAGCGAGGAGCTCGGCGCGGTTCTCGGCCGCGCCGCCGGCAGCGCAGGCCCCGACGGAGCGAACGAGCCGCCCGTCGTGTGCGACGAGACCTTTCCGCTCGACGCCGGAAATCCGCCCGATTGCTCGGCACCGAACGCGCCCTGCCTTCCCCCCGTTCCGCCCGGCATGTTCGCGCGTCCGTCGCTCGAAATTCGTCCGGAGATCTACCGTGCGAGCATCGAGGACGACGAGATCGCGAAGGTCGCGTACGACCGCGACTACGAAGAGCAGATGTGGATCAACTACTATACGACGCGCGGCAGTTTGCTCACGGACGTGCGCTTGCTGAACGACGCGACGACGGGGCTCAACGAGGACTTCGAGACGTTGTTCTACCCCCCACTCGAGCCGGGTCCCGTGACGCTGTGGGCCGCCGTGCACGACAACCGCGGCGGCGTCGCATGGGCGCGCGGTACGCTTTGGATTCAGTAGCTGGGGTGCGGGTTAGTTGATCTTGCCGCCTTGGCCGGCGCTCGCCATCACGACCTTGTTTCCGTAGGCGGGCGGCGGAGCGATCAGGCGCGGCGCGTCTTTCTGGCGCGGCTGGGCCCGGGTTTCGGGATCGACGGGTTTCGGCGGCCCTTCGGCAGGTCGCACGGCGCCGCTACCGCACGCGCTCGAGAGAACCGCGACGCTCAGAACGATCAATCGGGTTAGAGCTCGCCTCACCCTACCAACATAGCTCGTCCTTGCCGACCTTCAACGTTGCCCGACGAGTTTCCTTTTTGCGTACGTCGAGCGGACACATGTTTGCACGCGCGGGCGCCGTCCGACGCAGCGCGCCAGCAGCGCGCGATGGGCGCTGAGCCCACGCGGCGTTCCATCGCCGATGGAACCTCCGTCGCTACAGTCTTCCAGTAGGGGGCGGGAGAACTGCCACGCCCCGGCATCCCCGCCACGGCACTGCGCCGCGGTGAAAGGGAGGTTTCGTCATTTTTCCGCTGATTCTTTTCGCGAAAACGGCGCAATGCGCCGGGAAAATCGCGGCACGCTCGTTGCACTTTCGCCGCGCTTACGGACTCGAGGTCCGGACTTCGTCATGCGTTCATCGTCGTTCGATTCGTCGGGGGATGCTCGGCTCCGCCGAGGAAGGTACGGGCTCGTCTCGTCCGAGCCGCACTGGAGGACACTGGGCACGCTCGGAGATCGGGCGTACGAAGCGACGTTTCGGGCTCTGCTTCCGTTCTGGGAAGGAGTCGTCCGCCGCCGTTCGACGATCCAGCACCTCGACTACCTCGAGAGAAGTCAGTGGCTTTCCGTGGACGAGCGGCGCCGGGACGGCGATCTCGCGCTCCAGCGGCTCATCATTCACGCGGCGACGAACGTGCCGTACTACCGCGAGCTCTTCCGCTCGGAGCGCATCGATCCGCGCGACATTCGCACCCGCGAAGATCTCGCGATAATTCCGCTGCTGACGCGGGAAATCGTGGGCGAGCGTTACGAAGACCTCGTGGATCCGGCTCATCGCGGCAAAAACCTGAAGAAGGGTACGAGCGGAACCACCGGAAAGCCGCTGAAGTTCGAGTACTCGCGGGACAGCGAATGCTGGCGTCAGGCGGTAAAGCTCCGCGGCTACGGCTGGGCCGGGTATCGCCCGGGTCGAAAGACGTTCCACTACTGGGCCGCCGTGTCCGCCGCGCGCCCCACGCCGAAGATCCGGCTCGACCGCGCACTCCGGCGCGAGAAGTACTTCGATTCGATGCGACAGGACGAAGCGTCGCGCCTCGAAGCGCTCGAGATGCTGCGCAGGATGCGCCCCGAAGTGATCGTGTGTTACACGCAGTCGTGCGCGCAGTTCGCGCGCTGGATCGTGGAGCGAGGGGTTCGCGACTGGGACGACATTCCCGTGATCTGCGGAGCCGAAGCCGTGCTGGAAGCGGATCGCGCCGTCCTCGCGCGCGCGTTCGGAAGCGGTATCTTCGAGACCTACGGATCGCGCGAGACGATGCTGATGGCCGCCGAATGCGAGGCGCACGACGGCATGCACCTGTCCGAAGAGAACCTCGTGCTCGAGCTCACGCAGAACGGTCGCGTCGCGCCCCCCGGGGAATCGGGCGACGTGGTCGTCACGGACCTCCACAACTACGGCATGCCCATGATCCGCTACGTGAACGGCGACGTGGCGCGGTTTTCGCGCGACGAACGCTGTGCCTGCGGTCGAACCCTCGGCCGCCTCGCGCGCGTCGACGGAAGGCGCGCCGACATGATGGTGGACAAAGAGGGCAACGCCGTTCCCGGGATCGTCTTCCACGTGCTCTTCAGCGACGCGCGCGTCGAGCTCGTGAAGCAATTCCAGGCCGTCCAGAGCGCGTCCGGCGCGGTCGTGCTCAAGGTCGTGCGCGGTCGCGATTTTTGCGAGGACGCGTTCCAGGCGGTGCAGGGACGTTTCGCGACGTACTTGCGCGGCCTTCCATTCACCGTCGAGTTCCACGAAGCCATCGCGCCGCACACGCGCAGCGGGAAGATCCAGACCGTGGTCGTGGAACGCGCGCGAGCGGGTCTCGGCGACCAACTCTGAGCGCTGCACAGCGCCCAATGACGCAGGCGACGTCGAGCGCGCTCGCGCAGGCGCGGTTTTTTGCGACGCGGCGGGTGAGGCGTTCGCCGACGCTCGCGCGGCACGAAGCTTGTAATGCAGTGCTTCATGCCCAGGAAAACAGCGGCGAAGCACGAGACAGCGGACGGCGCGGCCCTCGAGCCCGCCCGCGCGGAGCGATTTGTCTCGGTCGTCGCTGTCGGCGTTGACAAAAAGGTGACGGAAGTCGGTGCACCTTCTGACCGATTGGCGCCGGCGCCGCGAACGTTCCGTTCCTCACCGTGAGGACGGAGAGAGGTCTCTCATCATGTG
>DASUTR010000396.1:0-6156 GCA_036374535.1 Polyangiaceae bacterium | reverse complement strand
TCCCGTGCCGGTCCCCGGACCCATTTCGCTACCGGATCCGGTAGCCGCGCCGGTACCGCCGACGCCGGTGCCCGCGCCCGTTCCAAGGGTGCCGCCGCTGCTCATGTCGCTCGGCATGCTCGAGCCGGCGTCCGTGCCGGTCGAGCCGGGCTCCGTCGCGTCGCCCGATGCGGGTGTGTATTCGGCGCCCGAAGGACTTTCGGCTGGGCGATCCTTCGAGCACGCGAAGGGAAGGGTGAGCAGGAACAGGGGGACAATATGTCGCAAATGGATCATCGTTTTCTCCCGTGGCCGCGCGCGTGGCGACCGTCGGTGCCGAGCGATGCACTCGGCGTGCCCGAGCAAGCGAGAAATCTGCCCCGGCGCTCGGTGCGAGATCGCCTCGCCGCAGCTTTGACTAAGATGCGGGACCTTCCATGAAAGATCCCGACGTTGTCGTCGTTGGCTCCGGCCCGAACGGCCTCGTCGCGGCAAACGTGCTCGCACGCCTCGGACATCGCGTGCTCGTGCTCGAGGCGAACGCGCGCCGGCCGGGCGGCGCGCTCGGCTCCGAGGAGCTCACGCTGCCCGGATTTTCCCACGACGTGGGCGCCGGATTTTTCCCGTTCGCTCGCTCGAGCCCCGCGTTCCGCGATCTCGGGCTCGAAGCGGCGGGAGTGCGCTGGGAGAACGCGCGCATCGAAAGCTGTCATCCGGCGCTCGACGGGTCGTCGGCGTGCATCGCGCGCGATCCCGAGCTCTCGCGCGTTCGCTTCGGCAGCGCGCGTGACGCCGAAGCATTCGCCGAGCTCTCGCGCTTCCACGCGCGCATCGAGCCTCGGCTCCTCGACGCTCTGCTCCGCCCGTTTCCGGCGCTCGCTCCGCTCGCTCGGCTCGGGCCGTTCGTTGCGCTGCGGATCGCCGGCATGTTTCTGCATTCCGGCGCCGGGCTGTCGCGTGCGCTGTTCGAGAGCGAGGCGGCGCAGCGCGTCCTTCCGTCGCTCGCTCTTCACGTCGACGTTGGTCCGCTCGATACGTTCGGCGCCGGGCTCGCCTACGTGCTCGGCCTGACGGCGACGACGGGCGGCTTCGCCGTGCCGAGGGGCGGCGCGCAAGCCGTCACGAACACGCTCGTCACGATGCTCGAGGGACACGGCGGACGGCTGCGGCTCGGGGCGCGCGTCGTTCGCGTCATCGTGCGCCGCGGGCGAGCGCACGGAGTCGTGCTCGAAGGCGGCGAAGAGATCCGCGCCGAGCGCGCCGTGCTCGCGAACACGTCGGCGCCCGAGCTCTATCTCGATCTCCTACCGCCGCGCGATGTCCCGTCGTGGCTGGTCCGGCGCATGCGGCGCTTCGAGCAGGGCTTCGGGACGTTCAAGCTCGACTGGGCGCTTTCCGAGCCGGTGCCCTGGAGCGTCGCGGACGCGCGCGAAAGCGCGGTCGTCCACGCCGCGGAAAACATCGACGATCTCGCCGAGTTCGTGCGGGAAATCCGCGCCGGCGAGCTTCCTGCGCGGCCGTATCTCGTCGTCGGCCAGCACACGCTCGTCGATCCGAGCCGCGCGCCTGCGGGACGCCACACCCTCTACGCTTACTCGCGGGTGCCCGCGGTCGCTCCGGGCGGCTGGGCAGCCGCGCGCGAGCGCTTCGCCGACACCGTCGAGGAGCGCATCGAGGGCCTCGCGCCCGGTTTCCGCAAGACCATCCTCGCGCGTCACGTCTTCTCCCCGCCCGATCTCGAAGCCGTGAACCGGAACCTCCGCGGCGGCGATCTCGGCGGAGGCTCGAACGCCTGGAATCACCAGCTCGTCTTTCGACCGGCGTTCCCGTACTTCCGCTATCGCACTCCCGTGCACCGGCTGTACCTCTGTTCGAGCTACGCGCACCCGGGCGCCGGCGTCCACGGCATGTGCGGCTACAACGCCGCAGGGATCGCCGCGGAGGACATCGGCTAGCGCTCGCGGGTACGCTCTCGTGGCTCGACGCAACGCCACGGGCTCGTGCGGCGCTCGGCGCTCGGCGCCTCCACGCTCGAGCCGCGAAGGGGCTAGGCGCGCTTCGCGGGCGCGCGACGGCGGAGTCGCAGCAGAGCAGCGAGGCCCGCGAGGAACGCTGCGAACGACGAGTTTTCGCCGGCGTAGGCGATCGCGCAGCCGCGATCCGTGATGACGCGCTCGCCGCCTCCGTCGGCCTCGCCCGGGTCGCTTCCGCCTTCACCGCCGTTGCCGCCCGCGCCGGCGATCGCGCCGCTCGTGCCGCCCGGCGATGTGCCGGCCGTTCCGCCGTAGTGAACGCCGCCGACACCCGCGGTACCTCCGTACGTTCCTCCCGTGCCGCTCGGGACACAGACACCGCCGCCGGAAGTGCCGCCCGTTCCGCCCAAAGACCCGCCGACACCAGTCCCTGCGGAGCCACTCGTCGGGGTGCCTCCGGACGCGAAGCCTCCCGCCGGAAGCGCACCGCTTCCCGTGCCGCCGGGGCCGATACCTCCCGAACCGGAGAACTCGCAGACGTAGCCCCCGACGCAATCGAGGTTCGAGCTACAGCCGCGGTGACCAGGAGCGCACCGGCGGTAGTTCGGATCGCAATCGAACGGGCACGACGCTGCGCTTTCGCCCGCCGAGCACAAGAGATCGCCACAGAACGCGACGTTCGGACCGCCGCCGGTACCGACGCTGCCCGGTTCGGGACACGAGTAACCGGACGCGCACTGCGCGTCCTCGGTGCACGATGCGGGCGAGCAGATCGTCGAATACATGCAATCGTCGGGGCACGTCGCCGGGGACTCCGCCGGTACCTCGCAGAAGGCGTTCCCGCACACCGACGGGCGCGGCGCCGAACCGGTCCCGCCCGAGCCCGCCGGACCGGAACCCGACACGCCCGCCGTCCCCGTGCCCGCCGCGGCCCCGATCCCACCCGAGGCCGTCGTTCCGCCCACACCCCCCGTGCCGATCGTCGAGGTAACGACCGTCTCGCACGCGAACCCGAAGCCACAATCAACGTCGTTTTGGCACTCGTCGGCTCGCGCGGAAGCTGCGAAGAGCACGGCGGGCACCGCGGCAACGAGCGCGATGAGCTGGGAGGGACGGACGAAACGGCGGGCGAGGCGAACGGCGCGGGGGCTCGGCATGCTTCGGGAAACAGCAAGGGCCGTGCCAGCGTGGCACACACAAAACCCTGCTAAATCAGAGAGTTCGAAGGCGCGCCAGGTTGTGCCAAGCCGTGCCTTGCCGGCACGACCGCGACGACGCTGCCCGTGGGCAACGAGCCCCGCGACCACCGGCAGGGATCGCGCTTTGCGCGTGTATGCTGCTCGCCGGATGTCAGCGTTCCTCCTTCGGTTCTCGAGCGCGCTCCCGCTGCTCGCCCTGCTCGCGTGCAAGCTCGGAAAGGACGACGAGCAGAGTGCGCGCCCGCTTCCGACACCGGAGCCCGCGTCGACGACGCCGCCGAGCCGTCCGGTAGAAAGCGAACCTCGTCCCGAGCGACCGAAGGAACCGCCGCGCGACACGCCGCCGAGCTCACCCGCGACACCGACTACCCCGGCGACGCCGAAGCCCACCGCGACGACCCCCGCGCCGACCGCGACCGCGACGACGACTGCCGACGCCGCGGCACCGGCGGCGACGACCGCCGACGCCGCGGCACCAGCGCCGGACAAGCTCGCTCAGTGTCTGACCAAGTGTCAGGCCAGTCTCTCGGCGTGCCTCTCGAAACCGGTTCCGTTCGACGCGGGCGTTCCGAGCCTCGAGTCGATGGCCGAGTGTAAGAAGGCCTTCGAGGACTGCCGCACCGTCTGCACGCCCTGACGCTCCGACGGGGAGACTGCAGGTTTCCGACTAAAACAAAACGGCGAGCGCAGGATCGAGGCGAGCGAGCTTCGCGAATCGGTGGCGCGCCTTGAACAACCGGCGGGCGATCGTCACCGTCGAGCACCCGTTCGTCTCGGCAATTTCGCGCTGGGTCCGCGAGCTAAACCAGGTGGTGAGAAGGAGCGCTCGCTCGCCGGGCGGGAGCTTTCGGATGACGCCGGCCGCCCGCGACGCAAGATCGCGGGCTTCGGAATTCGGGTGAACGGCGCCCGCCTGCTGCTCGGGCAAGAGTTCCCACGAGGTATGCCGCCGCAGCCGGCGTTGGCGCAGGGTATAGCGCAGCGTGTTGACCGTCACCTGGTCGATCCAAGCGTCGAGACACGCCGGGTCTCGTAGCGTTCCGATGCGCCGGAAGACCGTGATGAGCACGTCGTGCGTGAGATCCTCGCGTTCGAAATCGGGACCGAGAATCGACCGGATGCGGCGTTCGATCCTCGGAGCGTACCGGCGATAGAGGAGCTCGGGACGAAGCTCCTCGGGCGTGAGGGCCATGACACCCCCATGTGACCAGGCCCAAAATCCTTCATCGCGCGCGAGTCGTGACCGATCGACGACGCTCCGTGCTACGCGAAGGGTCGCACTCTTCGACAGCGTCGAGCCCGAAGTATATTCCGGAAGAGCGCGCAGAGCGTTGTTGCCCGTGTTCCCGTCGCTGCGATTCGTTTGGTTGCCCTGCCTCGCCTTGACGCTGGCGGCCTGCGGCGATCCCGAAATCGTCACCATCGCGCAGGGCGACGCGGGCGAGCCTCGCGGCACGCCTCGCGGTCGTGTTCAGGTGGTTGACGGCCGTCTCGTTACCGACCGCGGCTCGCCGCTCCGGGGCGTCGCCCTCGAGGCCGACCTCGGCGTCGACTTCGCGCCGTATGCCGCACCGGAAGCGGCGCGTCCCGTGCTCCGCACGTTCTTCGAGCGGCTGACGCGCGACGTCGGCCTCAACACCTTCGCGATCAATCTCGAAGGCTGGAACGTCGAGGCCGGCTCGCGCGCCGCGTTCGCCGACGTGCTCGTCGAAGAGAGCGCGCGCGCAGGCGCTTACCTCATGCTCGGGCCGGGCAGTGGACCGATTCGCGACGGCAAGGGCGGCAGCGGCTGGTTCGATCCCGCGGTGGTCTCGGGGTTCTGGAGCTTCTACGCGGGCCGCTACGCCGGCGAGCCCCACGTGATCTACCAGGTACAGAAGGTGCCCGAGCGAACGTGCGACGAGCTCTGGAGCGACGACGCGATCGCGCTCGAGCGCAGTGTCCACGGCATCATCCGCGCGCAGGCGCCCGACACGCACATCGTCATGTTCAGCTTCGCCTCCACGCCCACCGTCGCGGGTTTCGGAGAGAACGTGGAGGCGCTGTCGGATCTGCTCGAGTGGCGCAACGCTTCGGTCGGATTCCACGCCCACGACGACTGCGTGCCCATCGACGAGGTGACGCGTTACGAGCGCGACGCGGGCGACGGCCGAAGCATCGCGCTGCTCGTCACCGAACTCCCGCCGAACGACTGGCAGGCGAACCTGGTCGCGCTCGAAGCCGAGGAGATTGGGTGGATGCACTACCACTGGGTCGAGCTCGACGCGGATTTCTCGACCTTCCGCGCGGCGCACGAACAGGCGGGCGCGAGCTGGTGTCCCGACTTCGGAACGTGGCCGATGAACGCGGAAACGTGCGCCCCGTGACGGCGCGGCAGCTCCTCGAGCGCTCCGCTGCGAGCCTCGCGGCGGTTGCCGTGGTGGTTGCCGTCGTTTCGCGGAGCGCCGCCGCCGAGCCCGGCGCGGCGAGCCCGCAGCCGGTGCGCCTCGTGTGGACGCGCGCGCCCGAAGCCGAGGCTTGCCCCGAAGCGTCGGTCGTCGAAGCCGACGTGACCGCGCGCCTCGGAGACAATCCGTTTCGCGCCGACGCGACGAGCGCGATCGACGTGCGCGTTTCGCGCGAGCGCGGCGAATGGCGGGCGCTCATCGAAGATCGACCGGACGGCGGCGCCACGGCGGGCTCGCGCGTCGTGACGAGCGCCGCGGAGACGTGCGACTCGCTCGCGCTCGCCGTCGGCCTCGCCGTGGCGCTGATGATTCGCGAGCGCGCCGCTACCGAGCCCGCGCCGGTGACGCCCGCACCCGTATCGCCGCCCGCCGCGAGCGCGTCGATCGCAACGCCCCCGCCGCCCGCAGCGCGCGACGCGCGTCACGTCGCGACGTTCGTAAACGCGGCGCTCGCGCTCGGCGTCCTGCCGGATCCGGCCTTCGGAGTCTCGGTGGGCGGCCGCGTTCCCGCCGGTGCGCACGCGGCATTCCGCGCGGCGCTCGTGTTTTTGCCCGAGC